>NZ_JANSJC010000006.1:0-127916 GCF_047462375.1 Synechococcus sp. H55.8
TTTTTTGGGATTGTTCGTTTGTGTTTTTTTTGTTGTTGGTGTTGGAGTTTGATTTGGTGTGGGCGTCGGGGTTGGAGTTGGCGTTGGGGTTGATGCTGGAGTAACTTTGACGGTAATGGTGGCTTCGTTGGAAATTAGGCCCTGTATATCTTTTACGGTGTACTTAATTGGGGTAGTGGTACCTGTGAAGCTAAAATCCGGAGTAAAAGTGACTTCCCCAGTAACTGGGTTAACAGTGTATGTGCCTTCTCCGGGGACCGTCAGAGTAGTTTGCTGTCCAGGAGAGCTTGGATCTAGGTCAATGGTACTGGGATCCAAATTAAAGACATACCCTACATCATTAGACAGAATCGTGATGGTGACTGGTGTATTTTGGGGAGTTGTAGCAGCGTCATTGTTGGCAAGAGGGTTGTAAGCCACAATTCCCCCCCCTGCCGTCATATCCCAGCCACCATTGTTAGGGCTAGTATCAGTTGTATTGGTTGGAAACGTTGGGAAATTTGCAATTGAGCCGGTCACATCATTGCCAACCACTGAGTAGCCGTAGAATGTCTGACTGGGAGATATACCCAGAACCTGGTAGCTGACAAAAACACCCGCCAGCTTTTGATTTGTTACAGTAGCTGTAATATTTGTATTTAGGTTTTTGCTTCCACATTGATCATTGTGAACATTTGTGGTGTTAATGATTGTGCCTGGCGACCAAATACCGGCTCCAACCGAAATAACTGATCCGTAAACGTAATTTATGGGGTTGGGATCAAGCTTGGTGATAGCAGCAATCTTGAATAGATCGTTTCCACCTCTATCTAAGAGAAGGAAGCCAATTTTATCTAGGCCAGCAGAAGGGGCAGTTATGCCGCCTGGGGTAATGAAATCTACCCTCTCTATATTATTGAGGTTAACACTACCTTTATTCGTAAAGATATTATCTGTGCCCGCTTTGATAACTGGATTTAGGGGATCAATTAGTAGGGCATCTTCCATAGTTGTGATCCCTAGACTGCTAGGCGTGTCGGGAGGGACGACCCAGACAACGTTGCAAGATCCTGTTGCGTTTGCGTTATCAACTCTTCTTAAAATAACTTGGTTAGTTGCGCCGATGAGAGAAAGCTTGTTAGTGCCTACTTGGATGTTTGTTAAAAGAAAGTTGGCATCCAGAGTGGGCGTGGCACCAACCTGTAAGGTATGGTGGTAACGATGCTCCACTGAGCCTTCCACAAAAATTGTGGGGGTAGTAATGGAGCTGGTCGCAGCCTCTAGAACCCAATCTGCATCGTATCCAGCATAACCTGTAAGGTTGGTAGAAGCGGCAATATCAGCTCCTGTTAGATGAGCTAGCTGCTTGATGAGAAGCTCTCCCTCTAAGCCAGATGCCACTTCGCAGCCATAGATCAAGATCTCTGCATCATCAGCCAGGCTAGATTTCCACTGCGAGAGCAAGCTTGCATATTCGGATAGGTTTTCTAGGCTGAGAAGGCTTTTGCCCAACTGTATTGAGCCCGCCTGCCCGTGAGATAGAATGTGCAAAGCTCTAACACCTTTTCGACCTCGCAGCGCCTCGGCGATCTGCTGGATCCCGTCTTTGTTAGGATCCAAAAGAATAATCTCTGTTCCAGGTCGGATCCCTGCTAGCAAGATCGACAGATCGGGCAAAGCTTGGTCGATAAAGACCAGCTCATCTTGAGCAGAGTGTTGCAGAAGTATATTCCCTGATGTAGCGGAGTCGGCATTCTCCACTCTCAAAAGCAAAATGAGCAAAGCTGTGGAAACGGATCCCAAAGTACGGCTGAGAATCTGCAGTAGCCCGGCGGGTTGCTTAGAGTTGGGCAGAGACGGTCTTGAGGTCAACATCTAACACTCCTCGCTTTTTCAGGGAATGTCTTCAAAAAAGAAAGAAACAGGACTCAATTCCAAGCGAAGCAGCTACAAATTGTCCACTCTCACTGTAACTGGGTTACTGAATACTAAAGTTCCAGATGATAGACGGACTGAAGCTCTATTGGTGATGACGATGGGTAGGGTAGGAGCCTCAGGAGAAGGTGTTGCTGCCGGCAAAGGAGTTCCGGGAGCAAGAGGAGAAGCTGGTGGCCGAGTTGCCGGCGGTTCAATGGGCACTGGAGGCGGAGTAGGCACCGGGATCCGCAGCCGACAGGGTTGATCGGATTGATTGCCTTCCGGGGCATAGCAAACTCGAATCAGATCCTCTACAAAACGCAGTCCATTAAAACTCAGCCGATCCGCTTGCTGAATGATATCGGCAATAACTTCCTCTAGGTTACGGGCAGTTCTGGAAAGAGGAATGCTAACAAACAAAATGTTCTCCAAATCCCTAACCTCAGGGGGGGCCAAGTTCGAGAAGGGCACTCGCTCCCGTTCCCGCAGCAAGATGCGATAGAGAGCCTCGCTCCAAGGAGAGACATCGACGGCTGCACTGAAAACAAATCCCCGCAGCGGTGTAGGCTGGCTGGCCTGCCGTCCCTGCCCAACGAGGTTCGATTGCACCGAAACCAATTTCCCCGGCGGCTGCGTGATCGAGCCAGAAAAGGGAATCGTAAAGCGCAAGTTGCTATCCAGGGTGGCAGTGGCCAAGGGGGGAAACAAAATCTCTCCCCGTGAGCTCAAGCCGACTAGCTGAACTGAGTTGCCTGCCGAAAAGACTGGCCCGCCTGCACAAAGAGTAGCCGTGGATCCCGGGCCACAAAGCTGACCAAAGGGATCAACGACTAGCCCCAGGATGGCAGCCGCGGAGCCGGCAGCGGGATCCCTTGTCGGCAACCCCGCCCCAGCAGGATTGCCAGAGCCGCCACTACCGCAACTTTTCAGCAAAACAGTGAGGGAACCTGTAACCACAGCAGCCAGGACAAGCGCAGCCGGTCGCCAAAATCTGCTGGATGTGCCCAGTCGTCGAAACATATGCCTATGCCTCGCTCTCAATTGCGGATGTTGTTGGTTTGCAGAAGGGCTCTAGCGGGATCCCACCGTGAGAACGGCGTCGCTAAAGGATGTCACAAAACGGCTTCCCTCTCTTTCGACCCGCAGTTCGCCGCTGAGAAGATAAGAGCCAGCAGGTAGGGGAACATTACTTTGTACCCGCACCTGCAGGCGGTGCTCTCCAATAGCAGCAGGGAATAGATTGGCAAAGGGAGCTTCCAGAGCCTCGGCAAACCGCGCCAGCACAAACGTGCCTTCTGTGGCCGCCGCCAGTCGCTGGAGCTCCAGCAGGTTTAAGTCAACGCCCAGCCCAACTACATACACGGTCAGCTTCTGCCCCCGCTCTTGGGCCAGAGTTGTGAGCTCCCGAATGGTCTGGTCAATGGAGCGGGTGCTCTCGTTGTCGATGCCGTCGGTAAACACCACCAGGCGGCGGTTGAAGGTCTCATTGGGGCGAAAGTCACTTAAGAAACGCCCGGCTTCCACCGTGGCGTCATACAAGGCGGTGTTCCCACCGGGATTTGCCCGCAATACCCCTCGCCTAAGCAGTTGCTTGTCGCTGGTGAAGTCTTGCAGCAGTTGGGCCGTGCGTAAAGGCTGGCCGAGAGCCGTAGCGCCAAAACCGGCCCCTCGGTTATCAAAACGGAGCACCGCCCCCAGATCCAAGGGTGTGGTGCGAAATTGATCCAAAAGCCCAAAAACAGCTAAGAAGCGACGGGACTGGGGATCCAAAACCAACAGGCTGCCGGAGCCGTCCATGAGGATGGCCATGAGCAAAGGCTGACGGGCCAGCTCAGCTCGAGGGTTCTCGATGCGGGTGGGGCTTAGAGTTACTGTGGCTGACTGCGGGATCCCTTGCAGATCGGTTATGCGGTTAACTTGCAAGCTGACCTGGGCAGGAGAAAGCTGGGTGACCGGCTGAGGCGGATCCCCTGCTTGCAAGAGGGCAATGTTGAACTCCATCTCCCCCTGGGTGGTGCTGAAACTGCGCGTCAGAGCCCCGTTGAAGGTCAAGCGCGTTTGGGATCCCAAAGAAGCAGGGTCGATCCCTGTGCTACTGGAAGAGCCACAGCCGGTTATGGAGATCCCCAGCAGGATCAAGACAATTGCCCAGCCAGTTTCTCGGTTTTGGGGTCTGCTAAGCTGCATTGTTGAAACCTGAAGAATATAGCCGATAACACAGACAAGCTTGAGGACAGCAGCGTAAACCTACCATGAGAAGAACTCAGGAGCATCGCGGAGAAAAGAACCCAAGTGTATAAGAAAGTACACTATAAGCTTGTTTTCGGGTCGATTGCTTCTATCGACGACGTTTCTGCAAGCTAATTGCTCTCCTTTAACCTTGGCTAGGAAACCTTCTCTGTCTCCATTTGGGGCAGGGCAGGGGCGACGGCGATTGTCCCTGCAGAGGTGCCTGTAGCCCGCCTGCGGGTGTAAGCTCTAGAGGGATCCCTCTGGGTGAGGAGGACGGTCGGACATGGCGGCCAAGCAACTGAAGTTCTACTGGAGCCCGCAGTACCAAATCTTTAGCTGTGACGGGGCCAAGCTGGAGGGGCACGGCGCCATTCAAACCAATCCCTCGCATGACTTGGTGCATCTGTTTATCGCCGCCAACGGCAATATGCCCTGGCAGCCGGTAGAAAGCCGCGAGCAAACCTGCTTTGCCGAGTACAACGCCGTGCTGCTGGAGCACCTTTTGGTCAACTGCTTCAACGCGGCGGCGCTGGGATCCATGGCCCCAGAGCAGGTTGTTCCGGAGGCGCGCAAGTTTTTGCAGTGGTTTGTTTCCGAGCACTACGCGCCATTTCCGGTCTCTGAAGAAGAGGCTTTTTGTTGCTTTGCAGCACACCTAGATATCGAGCGCATGGTGCGGCTATTCCCCTACTTCTACAGTTTGCGCGCCTGGGAGTGCTTCAGCCCCGATTACCGCAACGAGGTTTACGACTTGGAATTTACTTCCGAAGACGATCCGGTCAGGGAAGCCCCGGAATGGGCGGCGGATCCCAATATCTTGGAGACCCAAGAGCTGGTGCGGCAGAAGCTCGCTGAAGCTGTGGCGGAGGCGAGATCGATCCGGCCCAAGGCGGAGCCCGTTTTCCCGCAAACCTTGTTGGCTTCACCGCTGTTCAATCCCCCAGCCAAGACCAAGCAGAAAAAAGCCGGGCTCGGTTTCAAGCCCACCCCCACCCGTTAATGGTTGATCCCCCCTTCCCGGTCTCATCAAGGGAGAGGGGTTGGGGGCTGACTACTCTGGGCCCACCACCAAGCGGCGGAAGGCCTTCTTGCCCACCTGGAGAACCCGCCCGACCAGGTCAGAAGCGTTGGCAAACTCCAAGTCGGGATCCTCCACTTTTTGTCCGTCCAGCCGCACGGCGCCTCCTTGGATTTGCCGACGGGCCTCGGCGGCGCTCTTGCACAGGCCGGACTCGCGCAGGATGTAGCTGAGTTTTGCCGGGTAAGACAAGCCCTCGACGGCAAAGGTGGGGATGGATCCCGTCTCGACGAGATTGCCTTGCAACACCAGGGCTTGGGCGGTGCGCTGCGCCTCTTCTGCCGCTTCAGGGGAGTGAAATTGGGCCACCAGAGTTTTGGCTAGGAGAATCTGGCGCTGACGGGGATCTGCCGGCAGCTCTGAGGGGGGCACCGCCGTGAGCAACTCAAAATACCGCTCCACCAGGTGATCCGGCACCTTCTCCAGCTTGGAGTACATGGTGAGGGGATCCTCGGTCAGGCCCACGTAGTTGTTTTTGGACTTGGACATTTTCTGGTAGCCATCCAAGCCCTCCAGAAGCGGCACCGTCAGGCAAAACTGCGGGGTTTGGCCTTTCCAAAGCTGCAGCTCTCGGCCAACCAGGAGGTTAAAGCGCTGGTCGGTTCCCCCCAGCTCCACGTCGGCTGCCAGGGCCACCGAGTCGTAGCCCTGCAGGAGGGGGTAAAGAAATTCGTGCAAGTACACCGGTGTTCCAGCTTGGTAGCGCTGGGCAAAGTCTTCTTTGGCCAACATCTGCCCCACCGTCATCTGGGCCTGCAGCTCGATTAGCTCGCTGAGGGTGAGGCGGGCCAGCCACTCGCTGTTGCGGCGCACCTCCAGCCGGCCAGGGGTCGCAAAGTCCAAAATCTTGCCAGCCTGCTCCAGATAGGTGCGGGCGTTTTCTTCCACTTCTGCCGGCGTCAGGCGGGGACGCGCCTCCGACTGGCCAGTGGGATCCCCCACCAGCGCCGTAAAATCCCCAATGAGCAAAATGGCCACGTGGCCGGCATCCTGAAACTGCCGCAACTTGCGCAAGACCACCGCGTGGCCCAGGTGCAGATCTGGCCGCGTCGGATCGATGCCCAGCTTGACCCGCAAAGGGCGATCCGTTGTGGCCAAGCGCTCTTCCAGAGCTGCCGCCCCCCCCGGGAAGATCTCGGCCACCCCCCGCTGGGCGATCTCGGCGATGCAGGGATCCCTTGGGGCCGACGAGAGGGCAGTTGGCGATGTCCCTAGAGTTGATTCCATCCCTTGGATCGAGGTGCACCATGAGCCATTTTAAGCCTATCCACCCACCCGGCTTCGCCCCACCCAGAAAGGATCCCCTGCCGGCCCAAGAAGCACCGCCCTATAATGGGTCAGACTTGCGGTCGCTCCGCAACGCTGAAGTGACGGAGTTTTTGACGTGACCTACGGTCGCAGACGCTCGGGGGCTCGCGGCCATCTCTCCCCCCGCTTGGGGTATGGTGAGTACGCCGGCGCGGCCCCACCCACCCGCCCCTCCTGGAGGGCTCAGGTTGCCGCCACGGTGGGCAATCTGTTGCTGGGATCCCTGCTGTTGGGATCTACGGCGACGGCCGCCGGCTTGATGGGGTTGGCCATCAGCTTCCGCAACCTGCCGGATGTGCATCAATTGCGGGACTACGTGCCGGTGGCCACCACCCACATTGTCGATATTCGCGGCGAGCCGATTGCCAGCTTGCATGGGGAAGCCAACCGGGAGGTGATCTCGCTGGACGAGGTCTCGCCGGAGATGAAAAAGGCGCTGCTGGCCATTGAAGATAGCCACTTCTACACCCACCCCGGCATCAACCCGGTCAGCTTGGGCCGGGCCCTTCTGGGCAGCGTTGAGGGGGGCTTGGGCTCAGCGGGAGGCGGCTCCACCCTGACGATGCAACTGGTGAAGAACCTGTTTTTGAGGCCGGAGCGCACCCTCAGCCGCAAAGTAGCCGAGGTCGTGCTGGCGGTGCGGCTGGAGCAGGTCTTTACCAAAGACGAGATCCTGGAGATGTACCTCAACCAGGTGTACTGGGGGCACAACCTCTACGGCATCCAGGCGGCGGCCCGCAGCTACTTCAACAAGGATGCGGCAGAGCTAAACTTGGCGGAAGCGGCGATGTTGGCCGGGATCCTGCCGGCTCCAGAAACCCTCAGCCCCTTCCGTAACCTGGAGGGAGCCAAACGCCGGCAGCGGCTGGTGCTGGATCGCCTGGTGGAGCTGAAGTGGATTACCCCGGAAGAAGCCCAGGCAGCCCGCGAGCAAGAATTGACCTTGGGCCGCATCACCTCCTTCCAGAGCAACGCCCCGGCGGTCACCGACGTCATCGAAGCCGAGCTGCGGCGTCGCTATGGCGAGCAGGCAATTCTCCAGGGGGGGCTGCGGGTGCAGGCCACCATCGACCTGCGGCTGCAACGCTTGGCAGAGCGCATTGTCAACGAAGATGGGCCCCGCATTGGAGCTGCTCGCCGGGCCGACCAGATGGCCCTGGCGGCAGTGGATCCCCGCACCGGCTATGTCAAGGCCCTTGTGGGCGGCATCAACGCCCAACGGGGCCAATTTAACCGCGCCACCCAGGCTTTTCGCCAAACGGGATCCACCTTCAAGCCCTACGTGTACTACGCGGCCCTGGCCAGCGGGCGGTATTCTCCTGGCAGTATCCTGGAAGACACCCCTGTCACCTATCCCGGCTCGCCCCCCTACAGCCCGAAAAACTACGACAACACCTTTTACGGCCCCCTCACTTTTGCCCGCGCCTTGGAGCTCTCCCGCAACGTGCCCACCGTCAAGCTGGCAGATGAGGTTGGGATCCGCAACGTCATCGCGGCAGCCCAGGCCACGGGCATCAGCGCCGAGATGTTCCCCAACCTGGCCACGGCCCTGGGCTCGGCCAGCATCAGCCCCCTGGAGATGGCGGCCAGCTATGCGGTGTTTGCCAATGGCGGCTACCGGGTGGAGCCAACCTTCTTGGCCCAGGTGGTGGATCGCAACGGTCAGATTCTCTTCGAGGCCAAGCCCCAGCCGCAGCAGGTTTTGGATCCCTGGGCGGTGGCTACCCTCAACCAGATCCTCAAGGGGGTGGTGACCCAGGGCACCGGGACCGCGGCCCGTCTGGACGATGGGCGACCGGTAGCAGGCAAAACCGGCACCACCTCCGACTTTCGCGACGCCTGGTTTATCGGCTATGTGCCGCAACTGTCCACCGCCATTTGGATCGGCAACGACAACAACTCCCCCATGCTGCCCGGCACGGCAGGGGGCGCCTTTGTCGCCCCCACCTGGAAGCGCTTCATGGCCGAGGCCCTGCAAGGGATCCCACCCCAAGACTTCCCTAGCCCTCAGCAATTTTCCCCTCCCCGGCCATGAGCAATAGCGAGGAGCGGCTGGCGCGCATTGAGCGCACCATCGAGGCCAATGCCCAGGCCATCGCCCAACTGGCCCGGCAAAACCAAGAGCTGCTGCAGACCATTGCCGGCACCGAAGAGCGCATCGCCAGAGCTGAGGAACGCATCGCCAACGCCGAGGAGCGCGTCGCTAAGGC
This sequence comes from Synechococcus sp. H55.8, assembly GCF_047462375.1. Classification (NCBI taxonomy): domain Bacteria; kingdom Bacillati; phylum Cyanobacteriota; class Cyanophyceae; order Synechococcales; family Synechococcaceae; genus Synechococcus; species Synechococcus sp. H55.8. Next base: position 8,725 of record NZ_JANSJC010000006.1, read on the forward strand.
AGAAGAACGTCTGGAAGCCGAGGTCAAACGCTGGGACGAGCGGTTTTTCCAGCTCAGCCGCGACACCCTCAACTTCACCCGCAATGTGGTTACCATCGCCGCCATCACAGCGGTTTTGATCCCGCTGCTGCGGGATGTCGCCCCCCTGCTGATCGAGCTGCTGCGGCAGGGATCCCGTTAGCCCCCGGTCATCGAAGGGCCCAGGGGATCCCAAAGCGTAATCGTTCTGAGTTACACTAAGACTGCAAAGAAAGGTAACGCCTTTGTCTGGTTTACCCTTAGCCTTGGCCGCGTTCTTTCTTGCATTCCTTGCACAAGACACAGAGGACAGACGATTATGGCTTTTGAACTCCCAGCTCTGCCCTACCCTGCCGACGCCCTCAAGCCCTATATGTCGGCGGAAACCTTCTCCTACCACCACGGCAAGCACCACGCCGCCTACGTGGCCAACCTGAACAAGCTGATCGAGGGCACCGATCTGGCCAATAAGTCCCTGGAAGAAATTATCAAGACCACGTTTGGGGATCCCGACAAAGTGGGCATCTTCAACAATGCCGCCCAGGTCTGGAACCACACCTTCTTCTGGGAATCCATGAAGCCGGGTGGGGGCGGCGCGCCGACGGGGCCCATCGCCGACAAGATCAACGCCGACCTGGGCGGCTACGACAAGTTTGTGGAAGCCTTCAAAACGGCGGCGGCCACCCAGTTTGGCAGCGGCTGGGCTTGGCTAGTGCTGGACAACGGCACCCTCAAGGTCACCAAAACCCCCAACGCCGAAAACCCGCTGGTGCACGGCCAAGTGCCCTTGCTCACCCTGGATGTGTGGGAGCACGCCTACTACCTGGACTACCAAAACCGGCGTCCCGACTTCATCAGCGCCTACCTGGAACACCTGGTGAACTGGGATGCCGCCAATGCCCGGCTGGCAGCCGCCTGACTGCCCCTCTTCTGGGATCCTCTGACGGGGGATCCCATCGAGGACTAGCCTTGCCCAGCTCTTTGCCAGGGGATCCTCAGGGATCCCTTTTTTTCGGCTTAGTCCTTCCCCAAGCGTTCCCGCTCTTCGCGCAGGCGTTGTAGGAAGCTGGGCGTAGGGTTTTGGGCAGGGGTGGGAAAGGCAGCAGCAGGAGGAGCGGCCCGGTTGATGGGGGGAAAGAGGGGGCGATTGACCGGCTGGGGCGGCAGGGGGGTGCTGGGAATGGGAGTGGGCGGGGGGGCCGGCGCTGCAACGGGCGGAGGCGCAGGGGTGGGTGGCGGTGAAGTGGGCTGGGGTGCTGGGGTGGGTGGCGATGTGGGCGTGGGTTCGGGTTGAGGATGGTCTTGAGGGTTCTCCCGAACCGGATCAGGATCATCTTCAAACACTGGCTCACCATCCCGCAGCAGCCAGTCCAGCAGTGGATCTGGGCCGGCCTCCCGCTCATCGGTGTCAGAGGGCAAAGGAACAGCAGGCGGTCTCTCAATGTCTGTACCCGGATTCAAAAGCAGACGCAGGCCCCAAAAAGTGCTCCCGGCAATGGCGGCAAAAAGAGCTATCCCTCCCCAGAGGGGGATCTGCCTGTCCCTGGAGTCCGGCTGGGCGCCTTCCCAATCATCGATGGCTGCCAGGGTGCGCTCGGAAAACGGCGAGGTTGTTGGAGGGGGCGTGAGGGAAGATCCGGCGCTGTTGTGGGATTGCAGGGATCTCTCCAATTGGTCGCTGAGGAGCCTCATGGTCTGGGGCCGCTGGCCGGGGTCTTTGGCCAGACAAGCAAGCACCACTTCCTCCAGCGCCGGCGGGATCTCATGAGGCAACTGGGAGCGGTCGAAGGGCCGAGGCTGTTGGTAATTGTGGGCCTCGTACCAACCGGGAAAAGAATCGGTCTTGGGCTGTAGGGGGTGTTGCCCGGTCAGCATGCGGTAGAGCACCACGCCGAATGAGTAGATGTCGGAGCGGGGATCCAATTCCTCGCCGCGCACCTGCTCGGGAGAGGCGTAGCGCACCGTCCCCAAAAAGCCGGTGGTTTGGGTGCCGAGGGCCAAAGAAACGTCGCTCAGCAACTTGGCGATGCCAAAATCCAGGATCTTGACCGTCTCTCCCAGGGTCTCATCTTTCAAAACAAAGAGATTGCTGGGCTTGATGTCGCGATGGATCACTCCTTTGATGAGGTGGCCATCTTGCTCGGTCTCCAAATTGTGGGCATAGTAGAGACCGGCACACACTTGGCGGGCGATCTTCACCACCTGCTGAGGGGGCAGCAGCGGGTGCTTGAGCATCAGTTCTCCCAAGCTGCGCCCCGTCAGGTATTCCATCACCAAATAAGGTTGGTTGTTCTCCAGACCGTAATCCAGCACCTTGACAATGGCCGGGTGCTCCCCCAGCAGGGTACTGATGCGAATTTCCTGCTGAAAGCGCTTGAGCAAGTGACGGCAGGTGTTTTCATCGCCTGCCAAGTTTTGGTGCAACAGCTTCACCGCCACCGGACGATTGAACAGGCGGGTATCCACAGCCTTGAACACCTGCCCCATGCCCCCTGCCGCAATGTTCTGAACCAGTTGATAGCGCTGACCGATCACTTTTCCAGGAGCAAGCTGGTTCATAAGCGGCCCAAGAGCATGTACCCTCCGATTTTAATGTGTGTTTCTCGAAAGTTTCTCTCGCCTCTTTGCGGGCGCCACCGCCAGGCTGTCTTCATTCCCAGCGTGTTCTTGATATATTTTGAATGCTTGTTAAACGCCCTGGCGGAGATTGAAGACTGGACGAAGGCTGTGGGCCATGGAGAGCTATCTGGATCTGGATGAATCTGATAAACTCAGGCGGGCGCTTTGCCGAGTCTGCGGGTTGCTGTCTGTCGGGTATCTATGCTGGCTAACTGGCTGCCAATTTCAGGGATCCCTCTGGCCATGCTCGGCCCGGTGAAAAACCCGGTTCTGGTGTTCCTGATCATCCTGACGATCATGCTGGTGGCGCCGTTGCTGTTTGAGCGGCTGCGCCTGCCGGGGATCATCGGCCTGATCCTGGCCGGCTTGGTGGTGGGGCCCTACGGCTTGGGCATCTTGCAGCGGGATGAGACCATCGTCCTGCTGGGCACCGTGGGGCTGCTGTTTCTCATGTTCATGGCCGGGCTGGAGACCAGCCTGGAGGATCTGAAGCTGAATGCCTGGAAGGCCAGCGTCTTTGGGGTGCTCACCTTTCTATTGCCAATGGTGATCGGCACGACGGCCATGCTGGCTTTGGGGTATGGCTTTCTGGCGGCGGTGCTGGTGGCTTCGTGTTTTGCCTCCCATACCCTCATTGCCCTGCCGATCGTCTCCAAGTTGGGCCTGATGCGCCTGCAGACGGTGACAGCCACCCTGGGGGCGACGCTAATTACCAATGTCTTGGCGTTGTTGGTGCTGGCGGTGGTGGTGCGCGCCCACCAAGGCGGGCTGACGCTGCAATTTTGGCTGACGCTGATCCCCTCGATTGCCCTCTACACCTTTGCCACCCTCTGGGGGGTGCCCAAGCTGGGCGGTTGGTTTTTCCGGCGCTTCGGCCACGACGAGGGGGCAGAGTTTACTTTTGTGATCGCTACCCTGTTTGTGGTGGCCTACGGAGCGGGGTTGATCGGCATTGAGCCGGTGGTGGGCGCCTTTTTGGCCGGGACGGCCATCACCCCCATCATCCCCCAGCTCAGCCCCCTCATGAACCGGATTCAGTTTATCGGCAACACGTTGTTTGTGCCGTTTTTCTTGATCTCGGTGGGAATGCTGATCAACCCCGGCATTCTCTTGGGCGAGCCGCGCACGCTGCTGGTGGGCGGGGTGATGATCGCAGCGGAGGTGGTGAGCAAGTTTTTGGCGGCTTGGATCCCGGCCCAACTGTTCGGCTGGCGCTTGGCCAGCGCCATGGTCATGTTCGGCCTGTCGGTGGCCCAGGCGGCGGCTACTTTGGCGGCGATCACGGTGGCCTTTAACGTGGAGTTGGTGGATGAGCTGACGGTAAACGGCACCATCGCCATGATCCTGATCACCTGCATTGCCTCGCCTTGGATCGTGGCCCGCTGGGGCGAGCAAATCCAGCCTGCAGAGGTGGCGGCAGAAGCCGGCGACTTGCCCAAACCAGCCTGGGGATCCCGCGTCTTGGTGCCGGTCGCCAACCCCGATACCGAAAGCAACCTGCTGCAGTTGGCTTTGATTTTGGTCAAAAAAGAAGGGGGGACGTTGCTGCCGCTGCACGTTTTGTCTGACCGGGCTGGGATCTCGCCCGCGGCCCTTTCTCGGCAGGAACAGTTGCTGTCCTTTGCCGAAGCTTTGGCCCACAGCGCCGTGGCCCGAGTGGAGCCGATTCGCCGGGTGGATGATTCGGTGGAAAAAGGGATCGTTCGCTCGGCAGCGGAACGGCAGGCTACCTTGGTAATCCTGGGCTGGAAGGGCTACTCCACCTATGCGGAGAATTTCTTCGGCAGTGTCATCGACGCAGTGGTGCGGCAGGTGGGGATCCCGGTGTTGATTACGCGGTTTCCTGTCCCGATTGAGACGACGCGGCGCATCCTTTTGGCAGCCCCAGAGTTGGAAGTGTCTTCTGGATCCCTGCAGCAGACGATTGGGCTGGCGCAGACGCTGGCCGAGGAGTTGAAGGCGGCGCTGCAGATTCTTTTGGTGCAAACCCGACCGCCGCGGGAGCGCTCCCCGGCCCTGGTGGCGGAAAGCTACGCCCATCTGCCGCTCCAACGGGTGCAAGGAGGGCTGGTGGCCGAGGTGCTCAAAGCGCTGCAGCCGGGAGATGTGTTGATGTTGATCCCCAGCGAAGCCCGCAGCCGCTCCCGTCTGAGCCGAGAGCCGGAGACCATTGCCCGCAACCGGCCTAGCCTTTCCATCCTTGTGGTGCATCTGCCTGCTGCCTCCCCGGCACGTCCGCAGGAGGGCGTTCTGGCAGCAGGGGATCCCACTTGGTACTGATGGCGGGTTAGAGCGCTTGTGTGAACGCCGCCCCGGCTCCCCTGATAAACTGGGATCCCCAGGGGGGATGTCGCTAAGAGCATAGGGGTATGGTTGCCTATTTGCTAGAAGTCGGCTGTGAGGAGCTGCCGGCCAGTTTTGTGGATTCAGCCCTAGAGCAATGGAAAACCGGGATCCCGGCCTCTTTGGCAGAAGCCCATCTGCAGGCCGAGGAGATGCAGCTTTTCGGCACGCCACGCCGCCTGGCGGTTCTGTTGCAGGGGTTGCCCACCCAGCAGCCGGATCGCGTCCTAGAGGTGAAGGGGCCGCCGGCTCAGGTGGCCTACCAAGACGGCCGGCTCACCCCGGCAGGGGAAAAGTTTGCCCAAAAACAAGGAGTGGATCCCGGTAGCCTGGAAATCCGGCAGGTGGGCAAGGGATCCTTTGTCTTTGCCGTGCAGCGGGTGCGGGGTCGACCGACAGCAGCGGTGCTCCAGGAATTGGCGCCCACTTGGATCACCAGCTTGAGCGGCGAACGGCTGATGCGCTGGGGCTATGGAGACTTGAAGTTTCCCCGTCCCATCCGCTGGCTGGTTTCCCTCTGGGACGATCAAGTACTGCCTTTGCTCTGGCCTACCCCTGAGGGCAATCCTCTGCCAGGCTTAGTGGCCGGGCGGGTGAGTCGGGGGCACCGCATTTTGGGATCCCAGCGGCTTGTTTTGGAGCGGGCCGAGAGCTATGTCCGGCAAATGCAAGAGGTCGGGGTCAGTCCCGATCCGGCAACACGGGCGGCCCATATCCAGGCGGAGGTGACCAAGCTGGCCAAGCAGGTGAGCGGCCGCGCCCAGATCCCCCCTTCTCTGCTGCAAGAGGTGGTGCAGTTGGTGGAGTGGCCAACAGCAGTTCTGGGGCGCTTTGAGCCGGAGTTTTTGCGATTGCCCCCTGCGGTGATCGAGACGGTGATGATCACCCACCAGCGCTACTTCCCGGTACGGGATGGCCGGGATCCCCAGAAATTGCTGCCCTATTTCATCACCATTTCCAATGGTGATCCTGAGCAGTCGGAGCGGATCGCGGCGGGCAACAGCCGGGTGGTGCGGGCACGCTTGGCCGATGCCCGCTTTTTCTACGAAGAGGATCGGCGGATCCCCTTGGCGGAGCGGGTGGAGCGGCTGCAGGCAGTCGCCTTTGCCGAGGGGCTGGGATCGATGCGGGATAAGGTGGAGCGCATCCGCCACATCAGCCGTCTCATCGCCGCTGCCTTGAATTTGGATCCCCAGGAGCAGGCGCTGGTGGATCGCACGGCCCAACTGTGCAAGGCGGATCTGGTGACCCAGATGGTGTACGAGTTCCCGGAGCTGCAGGGGATCATGGGGGCCGACTACGCCCGGCAGGATGGGGAACCGGAGGCGGTGGCTGAGGGGATCGAGCAACACTACTGGCCTCTGGGGGCGGGGGAGGCTCTGCCCACCTCTTTAACCGGGCGGGTGGTGGGCTGGGCAGATCGCCTGGACACTCTGGTGGGCATGTTTCGCTTGGGGCGGATCCCCAGTGGTTCTTCGGATCGCTTTGCCCTGCGGCGGGCCGCCAACAGCCTGGTGCTGGTTGCCTGGGAGGCCGGCTGGAGCTTTGACTTCAACTCCCTGTTGCAAAGGGTGGTGCAGGACTACGCAGCGGGAGATGAAAAGACCTTAAAAGCGTTGCAGGAGTTTCTCGCCCAGCGGCTGCAAACCCTTTTGCAGGAAGAAAAGCGAATCGACTATGACTTGGTCAGAGCCGTGGTCGGGGATCCTGAATCCGTGCAGACAGAGGATCCGCAGAAATCGGAACTGACCTTGCGGGCCCTGAGCAACCTGCCTTTGACCTTGCTGCGGGCCGAGTATCTGCAACATTTGCGGGCTACCGGGGAATTGGCGGATCTCTATCCCACCCTCAATCGCTGTGCCCGCCTGGCAGCCCAAGGGGACTTAGACTACGCCGTGGTGGATCCGGCAGCCGCTGTGGATCCCGGCCAGTTGCAGGAGGCAGCAGAACGGGAGCTGTACGAAGCCTGCCAGAGGGTTTACCACCTAGGGGTGGAGCCGGCCTTGCGGGGAGACCTCGTCCCCTTGGTGGAAGCTCTGCAAGCGGCTGCTCCGCAGGTAGCGCGGTTTTTTGAGGCGGTCTTGGTGATGGATCCGGATCCCCTGCGGCGGGCCAACCGGCTTAACTTGCTGGGGCTATTGCGCAACCAGTCGCGCCTGCTGGGGGACATGGGAGCGGTGGTCGTGGTAGGGGAATCGGCGCCGGAGAAAACCCATTAGCAACTTCCTTTCTCTCTCCGTTTGGGAGAGGAGCCGGGGGATCGGTGGGATTCTGGTCAACGCTACAAGGGATCCCAAGTATCCTGCCGCCGCAGGGTCGCTTGCCGCAGCCGGGCCAAGTTGGCGGATCCGGTGCAGAAGGCTGCGATCCTCAGCTCCTCGATCACGGCGCGAAAGGTATCCACCACTGCCTGCGCTTGTCCTTGGGAGACGGCGTGTAAAGCGGGGGCGGCCATGCCCACCACATCGGCCCCCAGGCGGATGGCTTTGGCCACGTCGATGCCGTTGCGGATGCCGCCGCTGGCCACCAGGGGTAAATCCGGCAGCAAGCGACGAATTTCCAGCAGGGCCAACGCAGTTGGGATCCCCCAATCCCTGAAGCTGTGGGCAATGCGTTTCTTGAAGGCCTCTGTTTGGCGATGGGCCTCCACCTCGCTCCAACTGGTGCCGCCCGCCCCCGCCACATCCAGGGCTGCCACGCCGCAGTCGGCCAGCCGCTGGGCCACCTTGGCACTGAGGCCATTGCCCACTTCCTTGACCAGCACCGGCACCGGCAGTTGGGCCACCAAGCGTTCGATGCGGCCGTACAACCCGCGCCAGTCGGGATCCCCCTGGGGCTGAACCGCCTCTTGGAGAGGATTGAGGTGCAAAATCAGCGCATCCGCCTCGATCATCTCCACCGCCCGTCGCGCCTGCTCCAGCCCATAGCCATAGTTGAGCTGAACAGCACCCAGGTTGGCCAGCAGCAGAATATCCGGGGCCACTTGGCGCACCTGGTAAGTCCGGGCCAGCTCCGGGTGTTCCAAAGCGGCCCGCTGGGATCCCACCCCCATGGCAATGCCCAATTCTTGAGCGGCACTGGCCAGTTGCAGGTTGAGCTCGCGGGCTGTGTCCGTTCCCCCGGTCATGCTGCTGATGAGCAGGGGAGCCTGCAGGCGTTTTCCCAGAAACCGGCAACTGAGATCGATCTCCGGCAACAGCAGCTCCGGCAAAGCTACATGCTCGAAGAAAAAGCGCTCAAAGCCGGTGCGGATCCCTTTGGCGGCTACGTCCTGCTGCAGAACAATGTCCAGGTGATCCTGCTTACGTTCGGAGATGGGAGGTGGGGAAGCGACCATGGTCTGGGTGGAAGATTGTCCAATCTATATACCCTACATGCCAGAACAGCATTGCCCGAAGACGACCCGCGGTTGTCTATGATGTGGGCGGGATCCCAACCGGACAGCCATGCAACCCTTGCACATCTTGCTGGCAGAAGGCAACCCCCATCTGCGCAGCTTGCTGGGTTGGCACTTGCAACAGGCGGGGCACCCAGTTTGGCAAGCAGAGACCATCCGCCAGGCTAAAACCCTGCTGCAGCAGCAGCCCATCCACCTGCTGATTTTGGATGCAGAGCTGTCCAACCGCGGCGGCCTGCAATTGTGCCGCTGGGCCCATCGCCAGTGCGATCTGCTGATTTTGCTGCTCTCCCAGCGGGGATCCGAAGCCGACATCATCACCGGGCTGGAAGCCGGGGCCGACGCTTACCTCACCAAGCCCCTCAGCCTGCCCCTGTTAGACGCCCATATTCAGGCCCTGACCCGCCGGCTGCGTCGCCGTATCCCTCCCACTTTTCTGCAGTATGGGGATCTCAAAATCGACCTGGTGCAACGGCGCGTCACCTTGGCCGGGGAAGGGATCGACCTCACGCCTCAGGAGTTCAGCCTGCTGATGGTGCTGGTGCAGGCAGACGGGGATCCCGTCTCTCGGCTGGAACTGCTGGAGCGAGCGTGGCCGGATTCCACCGATAACCCCCGCACCGTTGATACCCACATCCTCTCGTTGCGCAAAAAGCTGGAACGGGATCCGCGCCAGCCCAGCTTGATCCAGACAGTGCGCAATGTCGGCTACTGCTTTGGCCTCAATCCCCCCCTGCTACAGGAGCAGAAAACCCGGCCAGCCGCTGTCGGGGGTTCCGGAGCTGGCCCCTACGTCCGAGGAGAGCCAGGATCCCCGTCTGGATCGCTCAGTCGCGGCAAAGACCGGCGCACCCGCTGCTCCAAAGCCAGATTGCGACGTTGACGGCTGAGCTGCAGGGCCGCCTGCAAATCAAAGAGAGCTGTCTCTCTATCCCCCATGTTCCAGTAGGCCAGCCCCCGTTCGTACAGGCCGTACTCGTCGGAGCGGTCGATGCAGTTTATGTCCGCTTCCCGGCGAAAAGCCCGCTCGTAGTCGTCCAAAGCCGCTTTGATCTCCCCCAGCGCATAGAGAAGGTTGCCCCTGCTGTAAAGGGCGTTGGGCTGCTGCGGTTCTATTTCTAGGCTGCGGCTGAGGTCGGCAACGGCCTCGCCATAGCGATCGGCCCAAGCATAGGCAACGCCCCGCCGATAGTAATGGGCCGGAGAGGGATCCCAGCGGATGGCCTGCGACCAATCGGACAAAGCCGCCTCCCATTCGCCCAGGTAGCCGTACACCGTAGCGCGGCAGGCATAGGCGGGCGCCGAGGTGGGATCCCGACGAATGGCCTCGTCCAGGTGAGTTAGAGCTGAAGACAGGGATCCCTGTTGCATAAGCAGGTTGGCCAAGCGGAGGTGGTGGGGGGCGTTGGGGTGTAGGCGCACCAGCTCGGTCAACTCCGCCGTTGCCCCCTGCAGATCCCCTTGCGACTGGCGAATCAGGCCGCGGTAAAGGTAAGGTTCTGGCCGGCGCGGGGCCAACCGGGTGGCCTGGTCGAAGTCCGCCAGCGCCTGGGGAAGCTGGCCGAGTTCGAGGTAAGCTTGGCCCCGCAGGAGGTGGGCGTTGGTCAAATGGGGATCCTGTTGCAGCGCCAGGTTGAGCTGCTCGACGGCCCCTATCAGATCCCGGTTCAGCCACCGCTCGCGACCGCGGTTGTAGGCCAAGATGGCGGGGCGGGTAAAGGCAGAAATGGCTGCCGCACTGGCCAGACCCATCACCGCCAAGAGGCGATCCTGCCGCCAACTGGCCAGGCCCCCCAACAGCAGGGCAGCCGCGACCAACAGGCGCAAACCGGCAGAGTCGTGGGCTTTGAGCATGGCATCAACCCGGAGCCGTTTGAATCTGTTTTTCTGATTCTGACTGATTGGGCAGCGACAAACACCAATCCTCACGAATCTGGAGCATCTCTCTTCGTTCAAGCTGGATCGGGATAGGAAGGGGCTGTTCCCCTCCCGTCTCCCTTGTGGGTGGAATGGGAATTCTAGGCCCAGAGCATCAGCCGCAGCTCATAGGGATCGTGCATATCGGGGTGAAAGGGCAACAAGCGGATGGCCAGCCCCTGTAGGCCGCTGGCCTCGTAGCGAATCTGGCCGGAGAAGATGGCGCGATCCTCCATCGTCTCCACATGGGGCAAAGAGGTCGCCTGGCCGTTCTGGATCTGGCCGTTGTCGTCCACCGGCCCCTGGTAGGCCTGGACGATCACGTCCTGCGGCTGCAGGGATCCCAGCCGCACCTCGACAGTCACCGTAAGGGGATCCCGGGCCATCACCACTTGGTCATCTTGCGCCGAGGGGAGGCCGGCGGCGGAAGCTTTCTTCGGGGTTTCAATCTGGACATTGAGGACCCGAATGTTGTACCAGTTCTCCTGCAAATGATTGCGCCAGCGGGTGAACTGGCGAGCCGACTCGAAATTGTCGCGGCGCATGCGGTCAAAGTAGTTGCTGAGGGGGATGTAGGCCCGCTCGGCATACTCCAGCACCATGCGCTGCGTGCTGAAGCGGGGGCAGTTGAGCCGAATCGCCTGCTTCATGCGCTGAATCCAGGCGTGGGGCAGGCCATCGCTGCCGCGCTGGTAAAAGAGAGGGGCAACCTCTTGTTCCAGCAGGTCGTAGAGGGCATTCGACTCCACCTCATCTTGGTAGGCGCGATCCTCGTATTCCTCGCCGCGGCCAATGGGCCAGCCGGTCTGGTAGTAATCGGCCTCATCCCACCAGCCATCCAAAATGCTCAGGTTCTGTCCACCGTTGGCCGCCGCCTTCATGCCGCTGGTGCCGCTGGCCTCGCGAGGGCGCAAGGGGTTGTTCAGCCACACATCCACGCCGGCCACCATCAGGCTGGTGATGTACATGTCGTAGTCCTCGATGAAAACTAAGTGCTGGCGAAACTCCGGCTGGCGCGACACCTGCACGATCTGGCGGATCAACTCTTTGCCGGCTGTATCGCGGGGGTGGGCCTTGCCGGCAAAGATAAACTGCATCGGGTACTGGGGATGGTTGAGCAAGGCCTTGAGCCGTTCCAGGTTGTGGAGCAAGAGGGTGGCCCGCTTGTAGGTGGCAAAGCGGCGGGCAAAGCCAATGGTGAGCACCTCTGGGTTGAGGGCCTCGGAGGCTCGCTGAATCTCCACTGCCGAGGCGGCCCGCTTTTGCAGTTGTTCCACCAGGCGCTCGCGGGTGAAGGTGATCAAGCGGGAGCGGCTGCGCTCGTGGGCCCGCCACAGTTCCCCATCCGGGATCCGATCCACCTTTTGCCAAAGAGGATCGGTGGGGGGAGCCTCCGCCCAATCCGGCCCCAGGTAGCGATCGTAGAGGGCTTGGTTCTCTTCCCCCACCCAGGTGCGGACATGCACCCCGTTGGTGATGGAGGTAATCGGCACCTCCTCCAGCGGGATCCCGGGCCATAGCCGGCTGAACATCTTGCGCGAGACCGCCCCGTGCAGCTTGCTGACGCCGTTGACAAACGAGGCCATGTTGATGGCCAGCACCGCCATGCTGAAGGGGGACTGGAAGTCGCCGGTGTTTTCGCGGCCCAGGGCCAAAAAGCGCTCCCGGCTCAGGCCCATCTGGCTGTAGTAGAAGCCGAGGTAGTAGTCGATTTTGTCCGGCGGGAAGAGGTCGATCCCGGCGGGTACCGGCGTGTGGGTGGTAAACATCTGGCTGGACTTGGCCACCTGCCAAGCCTCTTCAAAGCTCAGCCCCTGCTCCAGCATCAACAGGCGGATGCGCTCCACGGCCAAAAAAGCCGAGTGCCCCTCGTTCATGTGGTAGACGGTGGGATGGATGCCAAGGGCGCGCAAAGCCCGCACGCCGCCGATGCCCAGCATGATCTCCTGGTGGATGCGCACGTCCTGGTCGCCGCCGTAAAGCTCATCGGTGATGTCTTGGTCGTACTGGCTGTTGGGCTCGATGTTGGTGTCCAAAAGATACAGAGGCACCCGCCCCACCATCGCCTTCCAGATGCGGGCAAACACCTTGCGCTTGGGGTAGTCCACCTCAATGCGAATCTCGCGGCCCTCCGCATCCCGCTGCAGCTCCAGGGGCATGTTGAAGAAATCGTTCACAGGGTAGCGCTCCTGCTGCCAGCCGTCGGGGTTGAGGTACTGGCGAAAATATCCCTTTTGGTAGAGCAGGCCCACCCCCACCAGCGGCAGGCCCAGGTCGCTGGCCGCCTTGAGGTGATCCCCGGCCAAAACCCCCAGGCCCCCTGAGTAGATGGGCAGACAATCGGCCAGCCCAAACTCGGCTGAAAAATAGGCGTAGCACTCCCCTTCCACCGCTTGGGCCGAGCGATACTTGCGGTACCAGGTGTCTTCCTGCAGGTAGCTCTGGAGCTGTTGGCTGGCCCGTTCCAACTGGGCCAAAAAGCCGGGATCCTCCGCCAGCTCGTCCAGCCGCTCCTGCCGCATCTGCCCCAGCAAAGCCACCGGGTTGTGGCCACAGGCATCCCAGAGATCCGGATCCATGCGCTGGAACAGGCTGCGGGTTTCCACGTTCCAACTAAAATGCAGGTTATAGGCCAGCAAGCGCAGACTTTCCAGAGCAGCCGGCAGGTAGGGAGTAACCTTAAACGTGCGTAACGGCTTCATAGTTAGGACGCGTGCAGGTCGCCACTGCCAAGCTACCCTGACCTCGGCGGGAGAGCACAGTTTTTTACAGCTTCTTTCGAGTTGAAGGCCGGGATCCTGCCTAGGTACCACCTGCCGCTTCCAGGGAACCAAGGCATAGCGCATTCCTTGTTACATATGGATCTAACTGCACCCCTGGCCGACACCATTGCTGCCATTGCCACCGCTGTGGTGCCCGAGCAGGGCAGCATTGGCATTGTACGCCTTTCCGGCTCGCGGGCTTTGGCCATTGCCCAGGCCATCTTTACCCCCGCCCGCCGCAACGCTACCTGGGAGAGCCATCGCCTCCTCTACGGCTGGATCCACGATGAGAAGGGCCAGCGGTTGGACGAGGCCCTAGCCGTCTGGATGCAGGCCCCCCGCTCCTACACCCATGAGGACGTGGTGGAGCTGCACTGCCACGGCGGCATCATGGTGGTTCAGGCCACGCTGCAGCAGTGCCTGCGCCAGGGGGCACGGCTGGCGCAGCCGGGGGAGTTCAGCCTGCGGGCTTTCTTGAATGGACGCATCGACCTCACCCAGGCCGAAAGTGTGGTCGATCTGGTGGCGGCTCGCTCCCCGCAGGCAGCCCAGATGGCGCTGGCGGGGCTGCAGGGCAAATTGGGACAGTCCATCCGCGCCCTGCGCCAGGAGCTGCTGGGCTTATTGGCCGAGATCGAGGCGCGCATCGACTTTGAAGAGGATCTGCCCCCTCTGGATGTTCCCGCTTGGCAGGCCCGGCTGCAAGCCATCCAGGCCCAGATGCAGGCCCTGCTGGCCACCGCCGAGCGGGGGCAACTGCTGCGCACCGGGGTGAAAGTGGCCATCGTCGGACGGCCCAATGTCGGCAAGTCCAGCCTGCTCAACGCCTGGTCGGGCCAAGACCGCGCCATCGTCACCGACCTGCCCGGCACCACCCGCGACGTGGTGGAATCCCAGTTGGTGGTGAGAGGGATCCCCGTCCAGCTTTTGGATACTGCCGGCATTCGCGCCACCGACGATCCCGTGGAACGTCTGGGGGTGGAGCGCTCCCAACGGCTGGCCCAGGCTGCCGATGTGCTGCTGCTGGTCATCGACGCCCAGGCCGGCTGGACGGATGCCGACGCCGCCATCTACGAGTCCATTCGCCACCGCCCTCTCATCTTGGTCATCAACAAAACCGACCTCGCCCCCCCTGACGGGATCCCCCTCCCCGCCGAGATTACCCACCGCGTCCCCGCCGTCGCCGCCCAAGGCCAAGGGATCCCGGAGCTGGAAGAGGCCCTGGAGCAGCTTGTCACCCAGGGACGGCCCCAGCCCAACCTGGAGGTGAGCCTTAACCAGCGCCAGGCCGCCGCCCTCCGCCAGGCCCAAGCCAGCCTGGAACAGGTAGTTCAGGCTATGCAGGCGCAGCTCCCCCTCGATTTCTGGAGCATCGACCTGCGCGACGCCCTGCACGCCCTTGGCCAGATCACCGGCGAGGAGATCTCCGAAGCGGTGCTGGATCAGATCTTCAGCCGCTTCTGCATCGGCAAGTAAGTGCTCACTAACTCATACTCATTCTGAGTTTGTGTTAGTATGGGCTGAGTTGGGGATCCTCACAGCGGATCCCGGATAATGGAGACACAACTTAGGAGGTTGGCTATGGTTACCGCCGCAAAAACCCGTCTCTACCCCACCCAGATCGACTTGCCGGCCGAGGCCCGCGCGCAACTGGTGGAGTTGCTCAACCAGTCCTTGGCGGACACGCTGGATCTGAAAACCCAGGTGAAGCAGGCCCATTGGAACGTCAAAGGCATGAACTTCATCGCCCTGCACGAGATGTTCGACACCTTTGCCGGCACCCTGGAGAACTACGTAGACATGCTGGCGGAGCGGGTTACGGCTCTGGGGGGCATTGCCCGCGGTACCGCTCGCATCGTCGCCCAAACCTCGAACTTGCCCGAATACGACCTAACGGCTGAGGAGGGGCGGACTCACCTGCAGGCTTTGGCGGCCCGCTACGGCCAGTATGCGGCTGCTGTCCGCCGCAACATCGACCGCACCACCGAACTGGGGGATGCCGACACCGCCGACCTGTTTACCGAGATCTCCCGCCAGATCGACAAAGATCTTTGGTTCATCGAGGCTCACCTGCAGGCGTAACGTCGGCAAGCCAAATCTGGATAGGCAAGTGGAGTAGGCAAAAATGGGCGTCAACGCTCCCCTCCTGTACCTGGTGGCTTTGGCCGGTATCCTCAGCGTGGCAGGCTACTTCGTCCTGCGTGAGGTGCTGCGGGTGCGGGCCCAGGAAAAAGTCATCCGGCAGCTCCAGCCTCGCCTGAGCAAAGGCAAGGGATCCCCACAGGAGCACTACGAGTTGGGCAGCGTCTATCTGCAAAAGCGTCTCTACGACCAGGCCATCGTCCAGCTTAAAAAAGCTCTAGAGGTGGCTGGGGAGAACATTCCCCCCGTCTGCAACGCCCTCGGTTTTGCCTACTTCAGCCAGGGGCAATACGACCTGGCCATCCGCTACTACAAAGATGCAGTGGCAGCGGATCCCGGCTATGTGACCGCTTGGAACAACCTGGCCCATGCCTATGAGAAGAAAAATCTCTATGGCCCAAGCCTGGAAGCTTACGAAACTGCCCTGAAGTTGGATCCCCAGAATGCCATTGCCAAGCGCCGCTCGGATTCTCTGCGCAAACGCTTGTAGCCCAGCTCCTGGGGATTCCCTCTGCAATTCCATGCGCAGAAATACTCTTGACTGAGGCACAGTTGTTCAGATGGGTTGGGCTTAAAAGCTCATCATGCCTCTATAAGCCTTTCCTTATCCTCTCAAAAGAAGATTGAAATATGGAAATCTTGAGCACACATGTAAGATCCGGTATCGTGTTGCCGGGGCTGGTATTATGTCTTAAAAACGAGAGGCCATTTCATGGATTCGCAATCGGTAGCACCTGTGGTTCTGGTAATCCTGGACGGCTGGGGTTATCGGGACGCTCTCGATGGCAACGCGGTGCTGGCTGCCCAAACCCCTGTCCTGGATAGCCTTTGGGCTGCCTATCCCCATGCTCTGCTGCAAGCCTCAGGTCGAGCTGTGGGCCTGCCGGCAGGACAGATGGGCAACTCTGAAGTCGGGCATCTGACGTTGGGGGCAGGGCGGGTGGTACCGCAAGAATTGGTGCGTATCAGCGACGCCATCGAGACGGGATCCCTCTTCCAGGAGCCCCTCTTGCTGGAGGTGTGTTGCCAACTCAAAGAGCGAGGGGGCCGTTTTCATTTCATCGGCCTCTGCTCCGAAGGCGGGGTTCACTCCCACATCGACCATCTCTATGGCTTGCTTAAGTTGGCGGCCCAGGCTGGGATCCCGGCCTATGTCCACGCCATCACCGATGGCCGCGATACCTTGCCTCGCGACGGGGCCAGGGTTCTGGCCGCCCTGGAAAAAGAGCTGCAATGGCTGGGCAATGGCGTCATCGCCACCCTGAGTGGCCGCTACTACGCCATGGATCGGGACCGCCGTTGGGAGCGCACCCAGAAGGCCTACGAGATCCTGACGGAAGACGGCCCTGGCTGTGGCCGCAGCGCTGCTGAGGTCATGGAAGACTTTTACGCCCAGGATGTTACCGACGAGTTCATTCCCCCCACTCGCTTGGCTCCGGGGGCGGTGCAGCCGGGAGATGCAGTCATCTTCTTCAACTTCCGACCGGATCGCGCCCGCCAGCTCACCCAAGCCTTCGTCTGCCCTGACTTTTCCGGTTTCCAGCGCCGTCTGATTCCGGATCTCACCTTTATCACCATGACGCAGTACGATCCAACCTTGCCGGTGCAGGTGCTCTTTAAGCCCCAGAACCTGGATCACCTGCTGGGCCAAGTGGTGAGCGAGGCCGGCCTCAAGCAGTTGCGCATTGCCGAGACGGAAAAGTACGCCCACGTCACCTACTTCTTCAACGGCGGCATCGAGCAGCCCTTTCCCGGCGAAGATCGCATCTTGGTGCCAAGCCCGCTGGTGGCCACCTACGACCAGATGCCGGAGATGTCGGCGGTGGAGGTGACCGACAAGGCTATCGAAGCTATCGCCCGCCGCGAATACAGCCTGGTGGTGCTCAACTATGCCAATCCCGACATGGTGGGCCACACCGGCAACTTCGAGGCCACAGTGCGGGCGCTGGAGACGGTGGATCGCTGCCTGGGCCGTCTGCTGGCGGCGGTGGTGGATGCGGGGGGTACCACCTTAATCTTGGCGGATCACGGCAACGCCGAGCTGATGTGGGACGAGCAGGGCAACCCTTGGACCGCCCACACCACCAACCCCGTCCCCTGCATCCTGGTGGAGGGGGAAAAGCGCAAAATCCCCAGTCGCGGCGGCAACGTCAAGCTGCGCTCCGACGGCACCCTGGCCGACGTGGCCCCCACCCTTCTGGAGATCTTAGGTCTGCCTCAACCTGCCGAGATGACAGGGCGCTCGCTCTTGCAGCCGGCAGAATACACCATCCTGCAGCGGCAACCCAGCCCAGTGGGGCGCTGAGACCGGGAATTGCTCACTCGGCCACTGGGATCCCAGCCTGGGCCAGCCAAGCTCTCAGCTCTTCCCAGTTGCGGTAGAGGGCCAAAACCTGCGAGCGCTCAGGGTGATAGGGGGCGCTCAGGCGCTCCAACTGCAAAAAGCGAGCCTGGGGAGGGATCACCGCCACTTCCGGATCGGGGGGTGTGGGCCGGCGCAGGGAGCTGCTGTAGCCGCGGTAGATCAGCACCAAATCAACTTCCCCCTCGCTTTCTACCTCCACCCGCAGCACCTCCTGGGGGTGAGCCTGGCTGTAGCGCTCCAAGGCCAGCGGCCAGGGCAAAGCACTCATGCCAGCTCCCCCTTGTCTGCACCGGGCCGCAGCCGCCAGACAAAGTAAACGCTATAGAGCAGGTAGGCCACCAAGCCCCACGCCCCCACGCTCCCCAGCAGCTCCGGCGGCACATTGGGATGGAAAATCTCTCGAAACCCCAGCGGCGGCTCAAGCCAAGCTCGACACTCCGCCGATAGAGAAGCCCGGAAGGCGCAGGGCACGAAGGCCCCCGAAAAGAGGATCCCGGCCCCCATGTAACCGGTTACAGCCCACCGCCAGAGCAAAAAAGCTCGTGCCGCCCAGCTTCTCGACTGCCTGAGAGCAGTGCTCCAATCTCGCCAGAACCACAGGCAGACCGGGATCAAGAGCCGCGCCATCGCCCCGCTCAAGAAGCTGATGGGCAGGCCACCAATCATCAAATACACCGTCACCGCCAAGAGGCTGGACACCCGCCAGTAAACGATCAAGAGCTGAATCAGAGGACGTAACCCCACCGCAAAAGCCCAAATTAGGAGAGCCAACGGCAGCACCACCGTCAGCGCCACGGCCAAGCTGTAGTCCACCCAGATCGCCTTGACCAGCCAACTCACGGGGATCATCCTCGCCCTTTCTTCTCACTGCCCCATAGTATATAGAGCGGCAGGGTCGGCGGGATCCACCTCAAAACAACAGGAGGTAACAGAATATTGCAGCTTCTCGGCCACCTTAGGCAAAACTTTACATCCGAGGGCTTTCAGAAAGTTTTCCATTTTTGCCGTTGCCGATCCGCGAAGGTGGTAGATTCTTAGAGGAACATCTCCGTCTGTCGAAGGGCTAGTCGTCTTTCGAGGCGATGATTGTAAGGTTCCATCCCGTCCTGGCCCGGCCCAACTCGTTAAGTATTGTTACTTAGTCGTGTTATTTTGGGTTAAGGCCAGATCCTCAGAGGTGGTGACCTCATTCCCATGGCACGTTCTTCCCGACTTCTCTCCCACAGTCCTGCCCGTTGGAAGGCGACCCCGTGGAAGCCCAAGCCTTTGCCTCCCCTAGAGGAGGCGCCGCCTCCGTCCCAGCAGGAGGAGGATTTAGGCTGCCAGAGTGCGTCGCAGCCGTCGCTTGCTCCGGGCGAAGCGGGTTCGGGGGAGAAGGCGACAATGGCTGGCAGGAGCTATGAAGCGCTGCAGCTATGGCTGGTGGTGGTTACCTTGGGCGTGAGTCTGGCCATCGCTGTGGGAGTGGCCCTGGTCTACTCCCCAGGGGTGGCGGCCAACTACTTGCTCGGAGCAATCGTTGGCGTAGTCTATCTGCGCATGCTGGGCCGTGGTGTTGCGGAGCTGGGCAAAAGTCGCAGCCGGCTGGGAGTGACGCGCTTGGCTCTGTTTGTCGGGCTGATCGTCCTGGCCACTCAGGTGAAGTCTTTACAGATTTTGCCTATTTTTTTGGGGTTCATGACCTACAAGGTCGCCCTGCTCATTCATCTTGTCCAGACGCTGACTCGTTTATCCTCTTCTGCGTGATGCCCATGAACCTGTTCTTCTCCTCTCCTCCTCTTCTAGCAGAACTTGAGGTCGGCCATCACCTCTATTGGCACCTGGGCAAATTCACCGTTCACGGGCAGGTTTTGATTGCCAGTTGGATCGCCATCGCCCTGATCTTGGCCGTGGTGCTGTTGGGGACTCGTCAACTGCAGCGGGAGCCGGCTGGCCTGCAAAACTTCGTTGAGTATGCCCTGGAATTTGTGCAAAGCATTGCCCGCGCCCAGATTGGCGAGCGCAACTTCCGGCCCTGGGTGCCCTATGTTGGCACCTTGTTCTTGTTCATCTTTGTCTCCAACTGGATGGGCAACCTCTTCCCTTGGAAGCTAATTCCCCTGCCGGAAGGAGAGCTGGCCTCTCCCACCAACGACATCAACACCACCGCCGGCTTGGCGCTGCTCACCAGCGTCATGTATTTTGTAGCCGGTATTAGCAAGCGAGGGCTGTCCTACTTTAAAAAGTACATCGAGCCCACGCCGGTTCTGTTGCCCATCAACGTCCTGGAAGATTTCACCAAACCTCTCTCGCTGAGCTTCCGTCTGTTCGGCAACATCTTGGCAGAGGAGCTGGTGATCGCGGTGTTGGTGTTGCTGGTGCCGTTGTTGATCCCGGTGCCGGTGATGATCCTGTTCCTGTTTACAGGGGCCATTCAGGCTTTGATCTTCGCGACGCTCTCGGCAGCTTACATTGGAGAGGCGCTGGAAGGTCATGGGGGTGGGGATCACCACGATTGACCCAGGAGTTGGGCCAACCGCCGAGTTCAGGGCCCAGCTCTCAAAACCTCTCCAATGGGTCGTCGCAAGGGATCCCTTCTCTGGTAAGGTTTGTTGGGGCCGAGAGGCCGCCGACAAAGAGGCGATCGGTTAAATATCAAGCCAGATCACCTCGACGCTCAAAGCGCTGTTGCGTTCGTGTCAACCCTCTGTTTTGTACTGACAAGGAGCATCTCACTATGGATCCGTTAACCTCTGCTGCTTCTGTTTTGTCTGCCGCTCTGGCAATTGGCCTGGGATCCCTGGGCCCGGGGCTGGGCCAGGGGAATGCTGCCGCCGCCGCTATGGAAGGGCTGGCCCGTCAGCCGGAAGCAGAAGATAAAATCCGCGGCAACCTGCTGGTCAGCCTGGCCTTCATGGAAGCGTTGACCATCTACGGCTTGGTGGTGGCACTGGTACTTTTGTTTGCCAACCCCTTCGCCTAATGCCTCTGGGGGCGGCCCAGGCCGAGAGCTGGGGTCTTGCCCCCCTTCCCTGCTCGATCTCAGATCCTGTTTCTGTTGGTGCGGCCTCATGATTTGTTCAACTTTGTTGGCCGTCGAAGCTGCCGAGAAAAATGGCCTCTTCGATCTGGATGCCACCTTGCCCATCATTGCCGTCCAATTTCTGCTGCTGGTGGCCGTGCTCAACTCCCTTTTCTACGAGCCGGTTACTCGGGTCATCGACAGCCGCAACGACTACATCCGCACCACCCAGGCGGAGGCCCAGGAGCGGTTGGACAAGGCGATGGCTCTGACCCGCCAGTACGAGGCTGAGATCGGCAAGGCCCGCCTACAGGCGCAGCAGGTGATCGCCGAGGCGGAAGCGGCTGCAGCCCGCATCCGTGCGGAGAAGCTGGCGGCAGCCCAGACGGAGATCCAAGCCAAGCTGGAGGCGGCGCGGCGGCAAGTTGAGCAGGAAAAGCAGACGGCGCTCGAACAACTGCAGCAGCAAGTGGATGCCATTGCCGCCCAGATCACCGAGAAGCTGTTGGGCAGCGCCCGTTAAGTGGCCGGTTGAACATTCCTTGGGAGTAGCGCGTGATGCTGGTGTGGAGCCTGATGCCCGCTTGGCTTTTGGCCATGGCCGAGCCGGTGGCAGAAGCCGCGGAAGTATCCCCAGAAAAGGGGCTCTTGGATGCGATTCTGGAAAGCAACTTAATCAACATCGCCATCATCCTCACCTTGCTGTACATTTTGGGGCGCCGGGTGGTGGGGGAAGCTCTGGCCAAGCGGCGAGAAGGCATCCTCGAGGAGCTGCGCCAGGCGGAGCAGCGCAAGCAGGAGGCGATCGAGAGGCTGGCGGAAGAACAACAAAAGCTGGCGCAGGCCCAGCAAGAGGCGGAGCGCATTCGCAAACAGGCGGAGGCCAATGCGGAAGCCCGCCGGCAGGAGCTGTTGCAGCAGGCGGAGCGGGAGATCGAGCGGCTGCGCGCCAACGCCGAAAGGGATCTCTCTGCTGAACAAGAGCAAATTGTCCAGGAGCTGCGCCGCCAGATCGTGCGCCAAGCCCTGCGCAAGGTGGAGCAGGAGCTGCCGCAGCACCTCAGCGAGCAGGTTCACCAGCGCCTGATCGAACAAGGGATCCAGATGATTGCCCGCTAAGGAGGAGGAAGGGAAAAGCATGATCAGCCGCACCATGGCCGCCAAGGTGGTCGATCCCTACGCCGAAGCCCTGGTTTCTCTTGCCTCTGCTCAGGGGCTAATGGATACCTTTGAGGCCGACATCCGTTTTATGGCCGCGGTTCTGCAGGCCACGCCGGAGCTGGGCCAATTCCTCGCCAGCCCCCTGATCAA
Source organism: Synechococcus sp. H55.8 (assembly GCF_047462375.1). Taxonomy (NCBI): domain Bacteria; kingdom Bacillati; phylum Cyanobacteriota; class Cyanophyceae; order Synechococcales; family Synechococcaceae; genus Synechococcus; species Synechococcus sp. H55.8. Next base: position 30,600 of record NZ_JANSJC010000006.1, read on the forward strand.
GGCGGAAGCCAAGAAAAACCTGCTGCAGCAGGTGTTTGCCGACCAGATCCACCCCCTGCTGCTGAATGCTCTTAAGCTGTTGTGCGACCGTCGCCGTATCATGTTCCTCGAGGCCGTCTGCCGGCGGTTCTTGGAGCTGCAGCGGAAGCTGCAAGATATCGTCCTGGCCGAGGTGACCACGGCGGTACCTCTGACGGAGGCGCAACAGCAGTCGATCCGCGAGCGGGTAAGAGACTTCACGCAGGCCAGGGGTGTGGAGCTCCAGATTGCCCAAGATCCCACGTTGCTGGGTGGGGTGATCATCAAGATCGGATCCCAGGTGATCGACCTCAGCTTGCGCGGCCAGTTGCGCCGGCTGGCGCTGCAGTTGGCCTAAATTGGCCCAGCGTTTTCCTTAATAATTTTGGATCCCTTCCTATTCCGTTGAGAGGACTGCTATGCCTACGATTCGCCCAGACGAGATCAGTACCATCATCAAGCAGCAGATCGAACAGTATAACCAGGAGATGCAGATCTCCAATGTCGGTACCGTCCTGCAGGTGGGAGACGGCATTGCCCGCATCTACGGCCTGGAGAAGGTGATGGCCAGCGAACTGTTGGAATTTGAGGATGGCACCACCGGTATTGCCCTTAACCTAGAAGAAGACAACGTCGGCGCAGTGTTGATCGGCTCCGGGCGGAACATCCAAGAAGGATCCACCGTCAAAGCCACGGGCAGAATTGCCAGCATCCCTGTAGGGGAAGCCCTGCTGGGCCGCGTAGTGGATCCCCTGTGCAATCCCATCGACGGCAAAGGGCCGATTCACTGCACCGAGACGCGCCTCATTGAGTCCCCGGCCCCCGGCATTATCGATCGCCGCTCCGTGTACGAGCCTCTGCAAACCGGCATCACCGCCATTGACGCTCTAATCCCCATCGGGCGGGGGCAGCGGGAGCTGATCATCGGCGACCGCCAAACCGGCAAGACCACCGTTGCCGTGGACACGATCCTGAACCAGAAAGGGCAGGATGTGATCTGCATCTACGTAGCCATTGGCCAGAAGCAGAGCACCATCGCCCAGGTGGTGGGCGTTCTAACCGAGCGAGGGGCAATGGACTACAGCATTGTGGTGGCTGCCGGCGCTGACAGCCCGGCCCCGCTGCAGTGGTTGGCCCCCTATTGTGGCGCCACCATTGCCGAGTACTTTATGTACCAGGGTAAGCACACTTTGGTGGTCTACGACGACCTCTCCAAGCAGGCGGTGGCCTACCGGCAGATGTCGCTGCTGTTGCGGCGTCCGCCCGGTCGGGAAGCCTACCCAGGGGATGTATTCTATCTGCACTCGCGGCTGCTGGAGCGGGCGGCCAAGCTGAACAGCCGGCTGGGCGAGGGATCCATGACGGCGCTGCCGATTGTGGAAACCCAGGCCAACGACGTGTCGGCCTATATTCCCACCAACGTTATCTCCATCACCGATGGGCAGATCTTCTTGGAGTCGGATCTGTTCAACGCCGGTATTCGCCCCGCCATCAACGTTGGCATCTCTGTCAGCCGCGTCGGCTCGGCGGCCCAGACCAAGGCGATGAAGAAAGTGGCCGGCTCGATCAAGGTGGAACTGGCGCAATTTCGCGATCTAGAAGCCTTTGCCCAATTTGCCTCTGATCTGGACGAGGCCACCCAGAAGCAATTGGCCCGCGGCCAACGGCTGCAGGAGATCCTCAAGCAGCCGCAATATTCGCCCCTGTCTTTGGATCAGCAGGTGGCGATTATCTACGCCGGGACGCGGGGGTATTTGGACGACATTCCGGTGGAGAAAGTCTCCAGCTTCAAGCAGGGCCTGCTGTCCTACTTGGGCACCACCCATCCCAAGTATGGGGAGATCGTCCTCTCCACCAAGCAACTCACTGAAGAGGCGGAAGAGATCTTGAAAACCGCCATCACGGAGTTCAAACAGAGCTTCCTGGCCAAGGCGGCTTAGTTGCCGGGGATCCCTGCTTTGGGGATCCCCATCCAGTAACCACAGCAGAGGGGATCGGTTATGGCAAACCTAAAGCGGATTCGCGATCGCATCAAGGCGGTGAAAAATACCCGCAAGATTACAGAGGCCATGCGCCTGGTGGCGGCAGCGCGGGTGCGACGGGCCCAGGAGCAGGTGATGGCCACCCGTCCCTTTGCCGACCGCCTAGCCCAGGTTTTCTATCGGCTGCAAACGCGGTTGCGGCTGGAAAATGTCGAGTTGCCTCTGCTGAAGCAGCGGCCCATTGAAACGGTGGGCCTGTTGGTGGTGGCTGGGGATCGGGGCCTGTGCGGTGCTTACAATGCCAACGTTATCAAGCGCACCGAGGAGCGGGTGCGCGAGCTGCAGGAGACGGGGCTGCAGGTGCAGCTTTACCTGGTGGGCCGCAAGGTGGTGCAGTATTTTCAGCGCCGCTCCGCTCCCATTGCCAAGACCTACGTGAACTTGTCGCAGATTCCTACGGCGGCGGAAGCTGCGCAAATAGGGGATCAGCTCCTCTCCGCTTTCCTGTCCGAGAAAGTAGACAAGGTGGAGCTGATCTACACCCGCTTTGTCTCGCTGATTAGCTCCCGTCCGGTGGTGCAATCGCTGCTACCTCTGGATCCCACGCGCCTGGCTGCCCGCGACGACGAGATTTTTAACCTGCTGGTGCGGGGGGGAGAGTTCACGGTCGAGCGCAGCAAGATCGTTGCTCCTGTCTCAGCCCCGCCGCCAGACATGATCTTCGAGCAGGATCCGGTGCAGATTTTGGACGCGCTGCTGCCGCTGTACTTGAACAACCAGTTGTTGCGGGCTTTGCAGGAAGCAGCGGCCAGCGAGTTGGCGGCCCGCATGACGGCCATGAACAATGCCAGCGACAACGCCAGCGAACTCATCCGCACACTGGGCCTTGCCTACAACAAAGCTCGGCAGGCGGCTATCACCCAGGAGATCCTGGAGGTAGTTGCCGGAGCTGAGGCCCTATAAACTTCTCTCCCACCCTCACCCCCAACCCCTCTCCCAGAGGGAGAGGGGAGTTAGGGAACGACGTAGGGAGACGTTTTATTTGAGGAGCCTAGATTGCGTCGCTGGGCTATCTGGGCGTTGAGCAGGATCACCGGCAAAATCCCCACCAGGACAATCGCCAAGGCGGGGGCGCCGGCCTCGGCCAGGCGTTCGTCGGCAGCCATGCGGTAGGTGTGGACGGCCAAGGTATCGAAGTTAAAGGGCCGCAACACCATCGTGGCCGGCAGCTCCTTCATCACATCTACAAACACCAGCAGCATCGCTCCCAGGATCCCGCCCCCCATCAGGGGCAGGTGCACCCGCCACAGGGTGCCCAGGGATCCCTGCCCCAAGCTGCGGGCTGCCTCGTCCAGGCTGGGAGGAATGCGCGCTAGCGTCGCCTCGACGGTGGACAGAGCCACCGCCAAAAAGCGCACCAGATAGCCAAACACCAACGCCACAATAGTGCCGCTGATCACCAGACCGGGCGGCTGTTGAAAGAGCGCCTGCCGCAAGTAGCTCAGCAGTTGATCCAGTTGCCCCAGGGGAATCAGAACTCCTACTGCAATCACCACGCCCGGTAGCGCGTAGCCCAGGGAAGATAGCCGCACCGCCAGCCGCAGGCCCCAGGCCCGCTGCAGCCGCAAACCGTACAGCACCACCACCGCCACCAAGACGGCGATCACCGCCGTGATCGTCGAGAGGAGAAAGCTGTTCTGGGCGTAGCTCCAAAAGCGGCGGCCCAACTCCCCCTGGCGCAGGGTCATATGGAGCAGGATCAGGGCAGGGATAACGAAGCCCAGCCCAATCGGGATCCCACAGGCCAGCCACGCCCCCACCCCCCGGATCCCGTGCAAGGGATAACGACTTGGGTTTGGCTTGAATCCTTGGCGATAGTAGCGCGCCCGCCGGCGGGAAAATTGCTCCAGGGCCATCAGTAGCAACACCAACAGCAACAGCAGCGCTGAAAGCTGAGCTGCTGCCACCGGATTGCCCAGAGCTGTCCAGGTGCGGTAGATGCCGGTAGTAAAGGTATCGACCCCAAAATAGCTGACGGTGCCGAAATCGTTCAGGGTCTCCATCAAAGCCAGCAGACAGCCGGCCACGATCCCCGGCCGGGCCAAGGGCAAGGCCACCCGGAAAAAGCTAGCCCACGGCCCGTAGCCCAAGGAGCGGCTCACCTCCAAACAGACCACCGACTGTTCCTGGAAGGCCAGCCGCGCCGAGAGATACACATAGGGGTAGAGGGTGAGGACGAGCAGCAGGATCGCCCCCCACAAGGAGCGAATGTTGGGGAACCAGTAGTCGCCGATCCCCCAGCCGGTAACCCGCCGCAGCCAGGTCTGGAAGCCGCCGGTTACTTGCAAAAAATCGGTGTAAGCGTAGGCCAACACATAAGTGGGAGCCGCCAGGGGCAACACCAGCATCCACTCCAGCCAGGCCCGCCCCCAGAATTCGCACATTGTCACCAGCCAGGCAGTGCCGCTGCCCACCAGGATGACTCCCAGCGCCACCCCCACCATCATCAGCAGGCTGTTGCGCACGTACAGCCCCAAGACCGTGTCGGCCAGGTGCTCCCAAACCTGCCGCTCGTCGGCAAAGAGGCTGAGGAGAACCGTCAGAGTGGGAATCAAAATTAAGCCCGTCAGGGCTAAGGTCAGCAACGTCCAACCGCTGAACCAGCGCGTCCAAGCTCTCTTGAGAGAATGGTCAAAGCGTTTACCCAGATTTAGCCAAGCTAACTTTTCCATCAATTGCAGCTGAAATCCCTGAGAGCTGGCAAAAACTTTTTCTTCACCGTACTGTTTCCCAATTGTCAGGCAAATCTTAGGAAAAAACAAAGAAGCTAAGTCTCAAGACTCAAACTTGGGACTTGATCCTGCTTTGGGGCTGCACTGCGACCCCTACCGGGGAGCCAAGAAGAAAGCTCTTGGCAGCCCCGGCGCTTTTCATCGCCAACCGGCCCGATCCATCACTTTCAGGGCATCGGGGGTAACGCGGCCAATGCTGGCGGCGTTGATCGTGTCTTCCTTGAAGGTGCCAAAGCTGGCCACCACCGAGTCGATCTCCGCCCCCGGCAGCACCGGGTATTCGTTGTTGCTCTGGGCGAAGATGGCCTGCGCCTCCGGGCCGGAGAGGAACTCCAGAAACTGGATGGCGGCCTCTTTGTTGGGAGCTGTTTTCAGAATGCCGGCGCCGCTGATGTTGACGTGGGTGCCGCGATCCTGTTGGTTGGGAAAGAAGACGCCGATCTTTTCGGCTACGGCCCGATCTTCAGGATTGTCGGATTTGATCAAACGCGGCAAATAGTAGGTGTTGGACAGCGCCACATCCCCCACTCCGGCAGCCACGGCTTTGATTTGATCAATGTCTCCCCCTTCCGGCGGGCGGGCAAAGTTGGCCACCAAGCCCCGCGCCCACTGTTCGGTTTCTGGGATCCCGTGCGCCAAGATGATGGAAGCCGTCAGAGATTGGCTGTACACATTGCTGGAGGAGCGGGTGAGCACCTTGCCCCGCCACTTGGGGTTGGCCAGATCTTCGTAGGTGGAGAGCTCCTTGGGATCCACCTTGTCTTTGTTGTACATGATCACCCTGGCCCGCTTGGTTAGGCCAAACCAGTAGCCTTCCGGATCCCGCAGCGATTCCGGGATGTTCTTAGAGAGCGTCTCGGACTGGATGGGCTGAAACAGGCCTTCGTTCTGGGCGCGCCACAGCCGGGCAATATCTACGGTCATAAAGATATCGGCAGGGCTGTTGGATCCCTCGCTGCGGATGCGCTGGGCAATCTCGTCGGCGTTGCCCTGCACCCAGTTCACAGTAATGCCCGTTTTCTCCTTGAAGAGGTCGTACAATTTTTCATCGGTGCCGTAGTGCCGAGAGGTGTAGAGGTTCACCTCCCGGTTGGCGCCGCGGGCCGGACGCCCCAGCAAGCCTGCCGCCAAGGCTACAGAGCCCAGCGCGGCTCCGCTGACCAGTTGCCGTCGCGATAAGCGCATACCCAACTCCTAAACTCAAAAACATTTCAAGAAAGGCTGCTGCATTGACCCAGTCAGCAATGCCTTTACCCGAGAAAGCACTTGAAAACCCCCTCCCTGAATCAGGGCAGTTCCCTCAAATGCCGGCCTTTTGACCCTTCTCTAGGCCAAGCTTATTGAGATTTTTATTCAAGAACTTTGCTCTGGGGCAATGATAGAGGATCCTGAGTACCGAGTCAAGCTGTTGGGAGTCGTTCTCATCTTTGAACCGTTTGGCCCAAGATCCGCCAACTCTCGCTGGAAACAAGAGCCAAGGTCGCTTCTCATCGCGGCTGGCCGGGCAAGGGGATCCCTTACCGGAATATTTTGGGTAGGGCGGGGTTCTAGACCTGCCTTGGGTATAAAGGGAGCAGGGTAGGTGGTGGAGTATGGTGGGATCCCTTTCTCATCAATGGCTGGATGAGCAACTGCAGGACAATGGCCGGGATCCGGGTGTTTTCATCCTGGTCTGTGGCTACAACGACTTGGCAGCGTTGACGCTGCAGATTCTGGAAGACTTTGGACAGCGCGCGGTGGTGGTGGCTCCCGGCCCGCGGCCTTCTTTATTAAAAGAGCAGTGGCAATACCTAGAGGGGGATCCCCATCAGCCGGAGGTGTTGCGCCGGGCTGGGATCGAGCGGATCAAGGTGGCATTGCTTGTGGAGGACAACGACCAAGCCAACTTCGAGCTGGCTCTCTTGATTCGGGATCTCAACCCGCAGGTGCGCATTGTCTCTCGTCTGTTTAACACCGGCCTTGCCCGCTACCTGGACTCGATTTTGCCGCAGCATTTTTCCCTGTCGGTGGCTGCCTTGGCTGCGCCGGCCTTTGCTCTGAAAGCTGTCTCGGACGAATTTGTCGGCTACTTCGAGCTGCCCCAGTTAGAGGCTCAGCCGGCCACGCTGCCGCCGGAGCTGGCGAATCCGCTTTATTTTGGCGCTCCCCAAGAGACCACCCTCTGGAACGTGGTGGAGCTGACCATCGGCTACAACTCCCGTCTGCTGCACATGCCCCTCTCGGAACTGGAGGAAACCTTTCGGGCGCGGGTGCTGTTTCACTACCCGGTGGACGGGCTGTCCGACTTTTCCGAGTCTCGGGTTTTCGACGATTTCGACCACGAGGCAGAGCTGCTGGAGGGGGATCGCATTTTGGTGATCTGCGACCCCAGATCCTATCTGCACCTGTTGGAGCGCAACGGGCGGCGCGGCTCTTCGCGGGCACAACGCTGGGCCAGCGGACAGGTGCAAGACAAACGACAACAACAGCGAGGCAACTCGTTCAGGCAGCTCCTATCTTGGCTGCGCAGAAGCCTGCAGGGACTGCTGCAGGTCAAGCCCATCGTGCGCACCCTCACCTTCACCTTGGGAGCCATGCTGGTGCTGGGGATCCTTAACTTTAGAGCTATCGGCAAATCCGTGGTTGACGGGCTGTTGCTGACCATCGTGGTGTTGACGGGGGGGTATGGGGACATCGAGGCTTTTCAGCAGGCGGAGACCCCTCTAGGGGTGAAGGTGGTGGCGGTGGTCATGACCTTGGTGGGGGCTGCCCTGGTGGGGTTGATCTACGGATTGGTGACCGACAAGTTGGTGAGCAGCCGCTTTGGCTTGGGCCGGGCCGCCCGTATGCCCAAAGCGGATCACGTGGTGATCGCGGGGTTGGGACGGCTGAGCTACTTGGTGCTGCAGTTGTTGCAGCAAATGGGCTATGAGGTGGTGGTTGTGGAGCCCGACAGCGACAATCCCCTGCTGGCGGCGACGGAACGGGAGGGGGCGGTGGTGATCCGGGGCAACTACGCCTTGGCCAGCACGCTGCAACAGGCTCGCATCCAAAGCAGCCGCTCTTTGATCTGCACGACGCCTGACGATCTCACCAACCTCGAGACCGCCCTGACCGCCCACAGCCTGCAACCTGGGATCCGCACCATTTTGCGGGTCACGGATCCTGAGCTGGCGGCGCGGATGCAGCGGCATCTGCAGACGCTGGGAACCAGCTACAGCACCACGGCCCTGGGGGCGCGGGCTTTTGCTACGGCAGCGTTGGTGGGATCCGTTTACGGCACCTTGACTTGGGACGGGGAAACGCTGCTGGTGACGCTGCTGGAGGTCTCGGCCCATGACCCTTACCTGGGGCTATCCCTACGGCAACTGGCCCAGGATTACGACCTGGCGATCTTGCTGCATCACTCCCGACCGGGCCGGCCCTGTGTTTTTCCCAAGATCTGGCAGAAAGAGGGCGAGACCCTGTTGAAGCGGGGGGATCGTCTATACGTGATGGGGACGGTGGGATCCCTGATTCGCCTGGCCCAGGGACGCCCCCTGCCGCCGGAACTCTATCAAGTGCGGCTTTTGGAATACCGCAACCCCTACTTTGAAGACGAGATCCTCTCCACCTTGGCGTTTTATGCGCGGCTGCCCAAGACGGCCCTGAAGCCGCTGTTGCGCTGCCTGCCGGCGGTGGTGAGCCCCCCTCTCCCCCGCGACAAGGCCATTAAGTTGGCCCGCCAACTGCGCAAAATGAGCACCGAGGTGCAGGTGTTTGCCCAGGTGCAGGCCGAGCGGCGGATCCCTGAAGTCCTCTAGGGCTTTTCCGCCACAAGGCGCACAAAGCGATTTTGCCCGTAGAGCTCTTGCGCCACCACTCTCAAGCCAACCTTCTCCAACAGCCAGGCCAAGTCCTCAGCGCTGAAGCGGTTGTGCTCGTAGAAGTGGGTAAACTGATCCACCAAGGTGTCTAGGGATGTTTCCATCTGAAACAGTTGGGCTTCTGTGGCCGCATCGAAGTAGAGGCTAAGTGGGGCGCGCACCCAGTCCACCAGCAAAAACCGCCCCCCTGGCTTGAGCAGACGCCGCACCGCTTGCAACAGGCGCACCGGCTGCACCATCTCGTGGATCACCACCACCGCCTGAGCCGCGTCAACGCTGCAATCTGGCAGGGGCAAATGGGGATCGTGGAGATCGGCCTGCAGCAGTTGAAGGCCAGGGACGCCTTTCAAGTCTGCCGCTGCCCGCTCCAACATGTAGGGCATTAGATCTACGCCAATGAAATGTCCGCCGGGGTAGCGCTGGGCCCACTGCCGGAGGACATACCCCGGCCCCGTTCCCAGATCCAGCAGGCAGGGCGCAGCGGGCAAGCAGGGCTCAACATGCTGCTGCCAAAACTGCCAAAAGGTCTCATTGAAGCGGCCAGGAGCAGTAGCCAGCATGCGCTCGCAAAAGCTGGGGCCACGGTGGTGCTGGTAAAGGAGCTGAAAGGTATCGAGGCCAGCTTGGGTCATGGCTGAGCATCCTCAACAGATCCTGGGAACAAAGTCAGAGGCGTAGGCAGGGCATCGCAGCAACTCAAAATGTCGGCCTAGCGAGCAGAGGAAGCGGTGGAGAAGTTGGCGATGGCCGTCTCCAGGTCGTCAAAACAGGTCAAGACCTTCTCCATCGAGGTGAGGCTGAGGACGAGGGCGACGCTTTCCGGAACGCAACAGAGGCTGAGGTTGCCGCCGGCAGTCCGGCACTTGCGCAAGGCCGAGATCAGCACCCCCAGGCCGGAGCTGTCCATAAAAGTAACCGCCGACATGTCGATCAACAGGTTGTGGTAACCAAAATCCAAAACCTGCTGCAGCAACTGCCGCACTTCGGAAGCGACCTTGGCGTCAAAGCGACCTTCCAACGGCACAATCGCCAGTTGTTGCCCTTGCGGAGTTTCGGCGGTACGGATGCGCAGCTTAAAATCCATTGCTTCCAGTCAAGACCCCATGCCCCACCTTAGCACCATCGGTTGCTGCTATGACCCCCTCGGCAGAAAATCCCTCTTCTGCAGACAGAGAGGGTATCCTTCTTTGCCATGGCAACTTCCCACTGGTTGAGATTGTCTGCCGGATCTAGGCGCGCTGTGCCGTTGAGGCAGCTACCCTCCCTTCCTCTTCAGCCAGGGAGCAGTCCCTCACCCCCGGCCCCTCTCCCAAAAGGAGAGGGGAGCTAACTGCTCCGCCTGCAGACAGAGGGATCCAACCTTTACTTCCCGTCTCAGATCCTGGCGGGATCGAGGGCGTAAGTCGAATCGAGCGCGGCAAGGGACATGTGCAAGCGGGGTCGGTGCATGGCCAGCAACTGGGCCAAGCGCTTGCGCAGCTCGGTTCGCGGCACAATTGCGTCGATAAGCCCCTGGGCCAGCAGGTACTCGGCAGTCTGGAAGCCTTCGGGAAGCTTGCCCTTGCCGATGGTTTGCTCAATAACATTGGGCCCGGCAAACCCCACCTGGGCGCCTGGCTCGGCCAGGATCAAGTCTCCCAGCATGGCAAAGCTGGCGGTCACCCCCCCATAGGTGGGATGGGTAAGCACGGAGATAAACAACTGGCCGGCTTCGCGGTGCCTTTGCAGAGCGGCTGCCGTTTTGGCCATCTGCATCAGGCTGAGGATCCCTTCCTGCATGCGGGCTCCCCCAGAGGCCGAAAAAAGGATCAGGGGTAGGTGATCGCAGGTGGCGCGTTCGGTGAGACGGGTAATCTTCTCGCCTACGACCGAGCCCATGCTGCCGCCCATAAAGCGAAAATCCATCACGCCCATCGCCACCGGGATCCCTTCCAGAGTGCCCAACCCGGTCAGGACGGCATCCTTGAGCTGGGTGCGCTCCTGGTAGGCGGCCAGGCGCTCGGCGTAGGGCTTTTGGTCGAAAAAGTGCAGCGGATCGGTGGGGGCCAGGTGCTCGTCGAGGGGCTGCCAGGAGCCGGGATCCAAAAGCTGCTCCAGCCGCTGCGGGGCTGTGATGCGATGGTGGTAGCCACAGCTTGGACAAACCTGCCAGTTCTGCTGCAGATCTTTGCTGTAGGTGAGAGCGTCGCAAGCTGGACACTTCTGCCAGAGGCCGTCGGCAATCTCTCGCACTTGCCGCTCTTTGTCAAAGGGGCTGCTGCCTGTCAAGTTGAGAGAAGTCTGTTTGCGCCGCTCGGCAAACCAATCCAGTAAAGACATAGCCGCTGAGGTACCCCCCTAGCTAGGGATGGCCAGAGCTGAATCTACAAGCCCTGCCGGTGAGCTGCGAAACTCATCTTAACGTTCTCAAGCTATCAAAGAATCGCCAAGCTGGAAATAGAAACTTGCAGTAGCCATGACCGCAGAAACCCAGTGGCAGGTGTTGACCACAGGGGATGGATCCCTGACCTTTTTCTCCCAGGAGTTTGGGCAGGCTTTTCACAACGTCAGCGGCGCCGCTCAGGAAGCGCTGGAGAAGTTCGTCCGCCCTTGCCGGCTGGATCGGCTGCCGTTGGAGCGGGATCCGGAGGATCCCATTTGTCTTTTGGATATTTGCTTTGGCCTTGGCTACAACTCTGGCCTGGCCTTGGAGACAATCTGGCAGGTGCGGCCCGACTGCCCTGTAGAAGTCATTGGCCTAGAGCGCTCCCCGCAGGTGCCCCGCCAGGCCTGGCAGGTGGGGGTGGGATCCACTTGGAGCTTTAGCCAGGAGTGGCAACACTTTATCAACGAGGGATCCTGGCAATCGCCGCGCTGGCGCGGAACGCTGCTGTGGGGAGATGCCCGCCAAACCCTGCTCCAGGTGCCGCTGGGATGGGCGGATGCGGTGTTTTTGGATCCCTTCTCCCCTTCCGTCTGCCCGGAGCTGTGGACGGTGGACTTTTTGCGGGCAGTGGCGGCGCGAATGCGCCCCGGCGGGATCCTGGCCACCTATTCCTGTGCGGCGGCGGTGCGAGCAGCCTTGCTGGAGGCGGGGCTTTTCATTGGCTCGACGCCGCCGGTGGGTCGCCCTTGGCCGGGCACGGTGGCCTCACCCCAACCGGATCACCTGCCGCCCCTCTCCCCCATGGAGCGGGAGCACCTGAAAACCCGCGCCGCTGTGCCCTACCGGGATCCCACCTTGCAGGGAGACAGAGCCCAGATTCGGCTGCAGCGCCAGCAGGAACAGCAAACTTCACCCCTTGAGCCCACTTCCGCCTGGAAACGCCGCTGGCTTGTGCAAGCCTAGCAACCGGAGGGCAGCTTTTGCCGGGGTTGCTGTCGGGGTGTAGCCAAGACACCTGCACCAGTCCCGTACCCTTACGCACGCTGCTGTCTCTTGACAAAGTTAAGCTAAGATAAAGCTTTTTCTCCAGGGAACTGCTATGTCTACACTGGTTGCCCTTTGTGCCGAACAGCACCGGGTTATCCTGCAGTTCTTGGCTCGTCTCTCTCGGGCCTCGGAGTTGGATCTGGAGCAGCGGCGTCTCTGGGTGCAAAGGTTGCGGCAGCGCCTCTCCCGCCACATTCAATTGGAGCGCCATGTCCTCTACCCGCTGCTCAGGACGGCTCTGGCAGCGGATCCCCAGCTCAGCAGCCAGGTCAATGGGCTGGAGCAACAGTTGCGGGATCAGATCCCGGAGCTGACCCGCTTTTTGCACCAGGCGGAGCGTGAGCCGCAGCAGTTGGATCCCTCTGCTGCCCTTCACTTTTATCGGCAGTTGCGGGCCCAGTTTGCGCAGGAAGAGCAGCTCTTGCCCTCCCTCTTTGCCCAGCGTGTTTCTCCCGCCGCCGAGCAGCAGCAGTTGCGCCTGTTCCGCAAGCGCCTGCAGGCCAGTGCCCCCAGTTCTGCCGGTCGTCGCCTCAATTTAGAGGAATGGGAGCGGCAGGCCGTGACTCGCCCTGTCTTGCCCCGCGAACGCCTTTGGCCCCCGCCAGGTAGCACGGCGTCGATGGCCACCCCTTAACCGAGGACGGTCTTGTCTTTGGATTCTGCCTTGGGTAACTTTCTGCTGGTTTTGGCAAGCTGGCCTGTGGTACTTTTTCCCCAGACGACCCCTCGAACCGATGCAACCCTGGGATCCCGAAACCTACGTCGACTCGATGGCCCAACTGCTGCAACTGCCCCTGCATCCCGACCATCGAGCGGGGGTGATCGCAAACTTCGCCCGCTTTTTGCCCCTTGCTCAACAGGTACTGGAGTTTCCGCTGCCACCGACGGTTGAGCCAGATCCTACCTTCAACCCCCAGCCATGACCCCGGATCCCCCTCTTCTCGGCAGCGCCGACGGGTTCGCGATTGCCAGGGCCGTCCGCCGGGGATCCGTGAGCGCCCAGGCAGTGGTGGCCGCCTGTCTGGAGCGGATTCGCCAGCGGGATCCCCAGCTCAATGCCTTTACAGCCGTGCTGGAAGCATCGGCCCTGCAGGCGGCGGAGCGGCTGGATCGACAGGTGGCCAAAGGGATCCCGGTGGGCCCCCTGGCGGGGGTGCCTTTTGCCGTCAAGAACCTCTTCGACGTGGCTGGCCTCACCACCCTAGCCGGTTCGGCGATCAACCGCGAGAACCCCCCGGCCACCCAAGATGCCACGGTGGTGGCCCGCCTCAAGCAGGCAGGGGCAATCCTGGTGGGCACCCTCAACATGGACGAGTACGCCTACGGCTTTGTAACCGAAAATAGCCACTACGGCCCCACCCGCAACCCCCACGATCTCAGCCGCAGTGCCGGCGGCTCTTCGGGTGGCTCGGCAGCAGCCGTGGCCGGGGGCTTGGTACCCCTCAGCCTGGGCAGCGACACCAACGGCTCGATTCGGGTGCCCGCCGCCTTGTGCGGCATCTACGGCCTCAAGCCCACCTATGGCCGTCTGTCGCGGGCAGGGGTGGCCCTGTTGGCTCCCAGTTTCGACCACGTGGGCCCCTTGGCCCGTTCGGTGGCCGATCTCGCCCTCAGCTTCGATGCCATGCAAGGGCCGGATCCCCAGGATCCCGTCTGCGCCCGCCGCCCTGCGGATCCCACCTTTGGGCAATTGGGGCAAGGGATCCAAGGCTTGCGCATTGCCGTGGCCGACGACTACTTCCTGCGGGGAGCAGAGCCCCACATCCTGGCCGGCGTGGAAAAAGTGGCCCAGGCCCTGGGAGCCCAGCAAACGGTGCGGATCCCGGAGGCCGAGCGCGCCCGCGCCGCTGCCTTCCTGATCACGGCTGCCGAGGGAGCCAACCTGCACCTGCATCACCTGCGAACTCGTCCCCACGACTTCGACCCGGCGACCCGGGATCGCCTTTTGGCTGGCGCTCTGCTGCCCGCCAGTTGGATCGTGCAGGCGCAGCGCTTTCGCCGCTGGTATCGCCAGCAGCTTCAGGCCCTCTTTCAAGAGATCGACCTGTTCATCGCCCCCACCACCCCCTGCTCTGCCCCCTTGCTTGGCCAAGAGAAGATGGTGATCGCTGGGGTGGAAGTCCTCACCCGGCCCAACCTGGGTCTCTACACCCAGCCCCTCTCGTTTGTCGGCCTGCCGGTGCTGTCGGTGCCGCTGCGCGAGAGCGGATCCCTGCCCTTTGGCGTCCAACTGGTGGCTGCCCCCTACCAAGAGGCCAACCTGTTGCGGGCCGCCGCCCATCTGGAAGCGCTGGGGATCCCGGAGGCGCGGCCTGCCTGAGCCAGCAGAGGCCCCCTTTCAGGCGCGTTTGAACCATATCTGGTGTTTTTTAATTTTAAATGCTCCGCTCCAGACGCTAAATGTGTGATCCCCTCAATGGGGGTAAAAATGTGCTACTCTTAAGGGCCGTTTTTGCCAGAGAGTTTGAATCTGGTTGGGGCAGGACGTGAGCTGCTTGCCTAGAGAGAGGAAAATCTTAAAGTAAAATTAATCCCCCAGTTGTTGTAGCGAATAACCTCTTTTCCGGGTTGGGTCGATAGAATGAACGGCATAAAATAGACACGGCACCCCCACCTGGATCTTAGTCGCTATGAAGCACCTTGATTCTGTGGCCCAGCGCTACATGAAACTGTGCGAGGCTTATCTTTCTCTCAACGAAGCCTTCGACAAATTGGATCAATCCCACAGCCGTCTGCAGCGCCACTTCAAACAACTGTTCGGCTATTTCAGCGCCGCTCAGCAGGCTTTGGTTCAACTGCCCCTCTTGCAGCAGCGCATCGAGCAGAGCGACCGCCGGCTTCATTCCCTGCGGGAAGAGCTACAGGCCAAAGAGGCTCGGCTGAGCGAGCTGATCGCCAACTATGACCAAGTTTGTGGTGAGCTGGACTCTACCAAAGCAGAGCTGTTGGGCGCTCAAGCGTTGATCGAAAAACTCGAGGCGGAAAACACTCAGGTTTTGGAACGCTTGAGTCGGCTGACCCGCATGGAAGAGGAAATGGCAAACTTGGCAGAACAGCTAGCCCAAGCGAACGCAGCTCGTCAGCAGATGGAAGTTCAAAACCGCGAGCTGGAACGAGCTTTGGGAGATCGGGATCAGCACATTTACAGCCTGCAAAAGCAACTGGCCCAACTGGAGCAAGAGATGGCCTTGTTGAAAGCTCAACGGGATGAGGCCATCGCTCGCGCTGAGCAGGCGGAAGCCGGGCTGAAAGCGCAAACCGACCAAGTTCAGACTTTACGAAACAAGCTCCATCAAGCCGAACAGCAACTGGCAGTGGTGGCCCTAAACGAGCTAGAGCTCTTGCTCGACCATAATTCGATCAATCTTTTGCAAGAAGCAGAGCAGGCTGCACAAGCGGATGCCCAGGTGCTGGCAACCCTGCCGGAGGCTTTGGCCGAGGCGGAAGGCATTCTGCTGGAGATCGACCAGTTCATTTTGGCTTGTTCAGGGCCCCTGCAGTCGCAGGCTGCCTGAGCGGGCAAGCGGATTAGCTAAAAACCCATCAGACGGGCAACAGCGGCCAGCTCGGGGGCAACCCCCGTGTGGACGGGAGCGGCTCCCTGTTGGGTGGCCGTGTCGGGATCCTTGAGGCCGTTGCCGGTGAGAACGCATACCACCTGGGCGCCGGCGGGCACCTGCTCCCGCCATTTCAGCAACCCGGCCACCGAGGCGGCACTGGCCGGCTCGCAGAAGATCCCTTCCTCTGCCGCCAGCAGACGATAGGCCGCCAAGATCTCTTCGTCGGTCACGCTGTCCACCCGGCCACCGCTGACCTGGACTGCCGCCTTGGCCTTCGCCCAACTGGCAGGGTTGCCGATGCGAATGGCCGTGGCCACCGTTTCCGGATGTTCCACCACGCGATCGAGGACGATGGGGGCGGCGCCGGCCGCCTCAAAGCCGTAGAGGCGCGGGCGGCGGCTGGCCTTGCCCTGTTGGCGGTACTGGCAAAAGCCCATCCAGTAGGCGGTGATGTTGCCGGCATTGCCCACGGGGATGCAGAGCCAGTCGGGGGCATCCCCCAACGCATCCACCACCTCGAAGGCAGCGGTTTTTTGCCCCTCCAGCCGGAAGCGGTTGACAGAATTGACCAGCGCCACCGGGTAGGTTTCCGCCAGTTGCCGCACCATGGCCAGTGCTCGGTCGAAGTTGCCCTGGATGGCGATGATCTCGGCCCCGTACATCAGGGTTTGGGCCAACTTGCCCTTGGCCACATAGCCATCTGGGATCAGCACGTAGGCCCGCAGGCCCCCTTTGGCCGCATAGGCGGCGGCTGCCGCCGAGGTGTTGCCGGTGCTGGCGCAGATGACGGCTTCCGCCCCCGCCTCTTTGGCCTTGGATACAGCCATGGTCATGCCGCGATCCTTGAAGCTGCCGGTGGGGTTGAGGCCCTCCAGCTTCAGGTAAACCTGGCAGCCCCGCCCCAGCCGTCGGCTCAGCGCGGGAGAGGGGACTAGAGGGGTGTTGCCCTCGTGCAGCGTAATTACAGGGGTGCCGGGGCCGACGGGGAGCCACTCCCGGTAGTACTCGATGAGGCCGGGCCAGAGCCCCACTTGGGCGCGGGATCCGGCCATACGGGAGGGATGGGTGGAATTGAGGGTGACCATGCTGCCGAGAAGTCGAGGCCATCGAAGAACTGGCTTTTTAACTGTAACTGTTTGGGGAGCGCTTGTATCGGCTCTGCCCCATGCCGGCAGGGGGGAGCCTATCCGGGCAAGGGCTGCAGGGCCAGGGCTTGGGCCAGGGCGTGCAGCTTGAGGCGGATCTCGGCCAACTCCTGGACGGGGTTGGAATCGGCCACGATGCCGGCACCAGCATACAGGCGGGCCCGCTCCCCCTCGATCAGGGCCGAGCGGATCCCGACCACCAGCTCGCCATTGCCCTGCAAGTCCACCCAGCCTAGCGGGGCGGCATAGCTGGCGCGATCGAAGGGCTCCACCTGCTCCAGCCACTGCAGCGCCGCCTGTTGGGGATAGCCTCCCACGGCTGCCGTCGGGTGCAGTTGGGCCAACAGGTCGAACAGATGCACGTCGGCGGGGAGCTCCACCTCGATGACCGTTTGCAGATGCTGGATGTTGGCCAGGCGGAGCAGCCGCGGTTGCGGGGAGATCTGAGGATCCATCCCCAGCCGGCCCAAAGCCTCTTGAATCGAGCGCACCACCCACTGGTGTTCGCGGCGGTCTTTGGCGCTGCGGAGCAATTGCTCGGCCAACATCCGATCCTGGTGGCCGTTGGCGCCGCGGGCGATGGAGCCGGCCAGCGCATCGATCTGCACCCGGCCTTGCCACACCGAAAGCAGCCGCTCCGGGCTGGCCCCCACGAAAACCTGAGCGGGAAGCGGGGACTCCTCTGGGATCCCTTGGCTCTCTGAGGCAAAGGCGAAGACGCTGCAATCGGGGTGATGGGCCTCCAGATAGGCCAACAGGGAGGGGAGCGGGGGAGGGGAGGGCAACGCCAGATCCACGGCTTCCGCCAGCACCACTTTTTGCAGGGATCCCGCCTCAATGGCCTGCAGGGCTTTTTGAATCCGCGCCAAGAGGGCTGCTTCCGCCACCGCCACCTCCAGAGGGGGCTGCAGCTCCCAGCGGGGCAAGGGCGCTTGGGAAAGGCGCTGCATGTGGGCAAAAAAAGCGGCGATCTGGCCGGCCAAGGCCGCCGGGTCACTGTCGGGACCGATTTCCAGATTGAGCCGCGCCACCGTCAGCTCCCCCCCCACCTGCAACAGTTGCCAGCGGGGCAGAACCAACGCCGCTGCGCCACCGCTCCCGGGGCCGAAGCCAAAGCGGCAGAAGCACAAGGGGCGTTCTTGTCGGCTGCCACCCCTTGGCGGAGACTCGCTGCCGCTGACGGGAGCGACATGGACATGAGGCTGCAACGCTTGTACAAAAGCCCGTGCCGTCTGAAATCGCTCCTCCCCCGAAAGATCCACCTGCCGCAGGGATCCCCACCCCAGCACCCGCACCCTTTCTCCCTGGGTCTGGTGGGAGAGATAGCAATGGTGGGAGAAGCGGTTTGGGGGAAGCCAGCTCAACTGCCGGGCCAGCGCCGCCAGCGGATCTAGCCCTGGGACAGGCCGCGACAGGCTGAGGATTTGAGGGATCCCCTGCGCCCGCGCCCTCTCTTGGCAGGCGGCCAGAAGGGAATGCCAGCAGAGCCGCTCCCCCTCCTGGTCTGTCCCAACAGAGGCGGAAGTGATCGACGGCCAGGCTCTCGGCCGCTCCGCACTGGGGGCATTCCAAGAAAAAAGAGAGGAGGTCATGCAAAAAAGAGTACAGAAGCCGATCCCACCTTGGCCGAAAACAGGACGAGCGTCGACCCGGAGGGGAACCGCCAGCAGGGTACTTCAGGATACAAAATTATACGAGATCAGGAGACAGGCCGGTTGCTTGGGCCTTCAGGGGCAAAACCTGAGGAACTTCTTCACGGATTGCAAAGTTTCTTAGCATCCCTGGGGATGGGAACGGAAGCATCCTAACCTAACAAATACAGAGCATACACAGAACCAGAGAGAGCCAGGGCCAACATGCTCGCACAGCCGGAACCGTCCAAGAGAACGCGCAGGAGTCCAGAGGCCAGCCCAGTACAGCTTGCCGAAAAGAGCACTTGGGATCGTCCCTCGCGGCGGCAATTGTGGATGGCCGCCCTTAAGCCCCCCATGTACAGCGTGGCGATCATGCCCATCTGGGTGGGATCCGCCATCGCCTATGCCCAGGCAGGGGCGATGGATGTAGGAGTTTTGGCCGTATTTCTGGGAGCAGCCATCTGTCTTTTGGCTTGGGTCAACCTCAGCAACGACGTGTTCGATGCCCAGACAGGGGTGGACAAAAACAAGCTCCACTCGCTGGTCAACCTGACGGGCAAGCCGGGGCAGGTATTTTGGGTGGGGAATGCCTTTTTGGCCTTGGGGCTGGCAGGGATCCTGTGGCTGAGCTGGCGGCAATCGGATCCGACGGTGCTGCTATTGGTGCTGCTGGCCTGCGGGCTGGGCTACGCCTACCAGGGGCCGCCCCTGCGCCTGGGCTACCAGGGCCTGGGGGAGCTCCTCTGTTTTTTGAGCTTCGGGCCGCTGGCGGTTTTGGCCGCCCACTACAGCCAAAGCCGAAGCTGGTCGCTGCCGGGGCTGGCGGCCTCACTGGTGGTGGGGATGGTAACCAGTTTGATTTTGTTTTGCTCCCATTTCCATCAGGTGGAGGACGATCTGGCTGCCGGCAAGCGCTCGCCGGTGGCCCGCCTGGGCACCTTGCGCTCCGCCCGCCTCATCCCTTGGATCTGCGGCAGTCTGTTCGGCCTGATGCTGCTGTTTGTGGGGCTGGGGGCTTTTCCGGCCTGGACGCTGCTGAGCTTGGCCGGGATCCCGTTTGCGGTGCAGCTTTCCCGCCTGCTGTGGGCTTACCACGACCAGCCGCAGCGGATCAGCCACTCCAAGTTCATCGCCGTCAACCTCCATTTTTGGCTGGGGCTGTTTCTGGGGTTGGGCTTTATCCTCAGCCGTCTGGGATAAACCAGAACCTTAGAAATGCTCCAGATCCCGCCGCGGCGGCCTGTAAATTGCGGTAAGCTACAGCCTAGGTTGCCGGGCCCCGCTACCGGTCGTGGGCTAAGGATCGACGTGGAGAAGCAGCGAGAACAGGATGCGGCGATTTTTCAATTCCAATCTGGGGGTGGCGCTCTTGGGGAGCAGCCTCTTAGCTGCTTTGGTCGGTTGGGCCTTGTCCATCGATATCGAAGAAGTGAAGGTGGAGTCTCCCCCCCCGGATCAGCCCCTTTCGGTCAGCCGCAGGGTGGATATTGTGGGGCGGCGGGGGGGCTATCGGCGTTGGCGGCTGATCGCCGAGCAGGTGGAGCTGGCCACTGGACAACAGGTGTTTGAGCAGGGGGCGCACGGCTACTTCTACGGAGAAAGTGCCGATCAGCTGGAAGGAGTGCCGGATCCGTTTTTTGCCAGCAGCGAGCAGATGACTTGGCAGGCCAAGCGTGCCCGCTACGATGCCAGCGCCGACGCGCTGTATCTGGATGAGGGGGTGGAGGTGAGGAGCGAGGATGGCAGCCTGCTCCTGACCCGCGCTCTGCGAATCACCCCCGAAGAGCGCATCGAGGTGCCGGAGGCCTTCACCCTCAAAGGGCAAGAAATGATCCTAGAGGGCCGCTCCGGCTCGTTTAACTTCCAATTTGCCCTCCTCAGCGCCCAGCAGGGCAAGCTAACTGTGCTGCCCTTGGATTCGGCGGCGGCGGATCCCGCTTCCACCACCATCACCGCCGACCAGATCACCTACGACCGCACCCAACAGGTGGCCGAAGGGAAAGGGAACCTGCGCATCCGCGAAGGCGGCCTCGAGATCCGCGCCCCTCAGGGCACCTACCTGCGCCGACAGGCCCAGAGCATTCTCTCCGGCGGCGTCGTGTTACAGGAGGTGGCCGACCCTGGCAGCCGGGATCCCCTCTTGGCGGATCTGCGCTTGGCCCAGGCTGGCCCACAGGCTACTTCCAACCAACCGGATCAGGAGGTCACCATCATCGCCGACCGCCTCACCTACGACCGCAACACGCAAGTTGCCCGCGGGGAAGGCAACCTGGAAATCCGCCAGGGGGAAACCGTCATCCAGTCGGCCCAGGGCACCTACCGCCGTCGCGAATCCCAAAGCCTGCTGACGGGGGGAGTTACCCTGCGCGAGCCGGGGCGGGTGCTCACCTCCGCCCGCCTGGAGGGCAACCACCGCGACAAGATCTTCTTCTTCGAAGAAAACGTTCTCTACCGGCAGATGGCCGCCTCTACCCCAGCCGCCGGCGGCGGATCCCTGACGGAGGAGCTGCGCCAAGCCGAAACGGAAGTGCGGGCCGCCCGCCTGGTTTACAACTCCCGCACCGGCACCTCGGAGTTCAGCGAGGCCGTCGAGTTCATCCAGCGGGGGCGCAAGGCCAAGGCCAACCAGGCCACCATCACCCCTGAAAAGGTGGAGCTGCGGGGGGAGGTGGTGATTGAGCAGATCGAGGGGGACTGGCTGGCGCGGCGTCTGCAAAACCCGCAGACCCAGGCCGATGTGGACCAGCCGACCGTGATCTACGCCGACCGGGTGGAGATCGACCAGGCCAGCAGCGATGCCCGCTTCTTCGGCAATGTGGTCATCGTGCAGGCCAACCGCGCCATCGAAGGGGATCGCGCCGACTACTCTGACCAAGGGCAGATTTTCAGGATCACCGCCGACCAGGCTCCCGTCCTCCTCTGCGATCGCGGCGAGATCAATCCGATTCCCCGCGAGAGCGGCGCACCGCTGCCCGGTCGCGATGCTCTGGATCAGATGTGCCGGGGCGCCAACCGCCTCAGCGGCAGGCTGGTCACCCTGAACTTGGAACAGGATGAGTACACCGTCGAGGGGGACGAGCAGCAGCAGGGGATGTTTCAATTTCGCATCACCGATGCTCTCTGACGGGATCCCATCCTGGCTGGGGGTCGTCTAGATCTCGAAAGCTGGCTGAGGTTGTGCACCTGAGGTAACAGAGCCAAATGACCACCCCACTGGCCAAGGGTCAACGGCGCCGAACTTCTGCCCAGACGGGAAGCTTTTGGGGATCCCTGAAGTTGGGGGGCTTTTTTTTGGAGTTTTATCTCTGCAAAGAGATGATCCGCCCCTTCTTTTTGGGCGTGGCGGGGGGCACGGTGATGATGCTGGGCAACCAGCTTTTTATCTACGCCGATTTGCTGGTGAAAAAAGGCGCCCCTCCCCTCACGATTTTGCACATTCTCCTCCTCAACTTGCCCGCCATTTTGGTGGTCACCTTCCCCATCGCCGGCCTCTTTGCCACCCTGCTCACCCTGGGCAGGATGGGGGCCGATAGCGAGATCACGGCTCTGCGGGCCGCCGGGATCCCCTATCGCAAGGTGCTGATTCCGGTGCTCTGCATCGGTCTACTGATCAGCGGCCTGGCGCTGTTGACCAATGAAGTGATCGTGCCCCAAACCAACCAAAAGGTGAAAACCCTGAACACCAACCTCATCCTGGCTCAGGATGCCCTTCCGTTTGACTCCGAAGAAATTGTGCGGGTGGACGACGACCTTTGGTTTCATGTGGGATCCATTGACCCGAAGACCGGCTTGATGCACGATCTGCTGATTTTGGATCGCAAGGCCGAGACCGGCCACCTACGCTACCCGCAGGTGATCTCGGCCCAAACTGCGCAGCAGGTGGGCCAAGCGTGGCACCTGCAAGACGTGGTGATCCGTCGCTACGACGAGCGGGGGCGCACCTACTACGAGGGCCAGGTGGCGGAGATGGAGCTGAACATCGTCAACAAGTTGGTGGGCCTGGTGTACGCCGAAAAGGTGCCCCAGGAGCAACGGGCGGCAGAGCTGTGGGAGCAATGCCAGCGATATCGAGCGGAGCAACGTCCTTCTGCCGATGTGGCCCGCTGCCTGACGGAGTACCACCTCAAGTTCGCCATTCCCTTGGCCAGCTTTTTCGCCATCTTGGTGGCTGCGCCCTTGGGCCTGCAAACGGTGCGGCAGACCGGGCGCTATGGTAGTGTGGCGCTGGCGATTGTCCTGGTGTTTATTTACTATGTACTGATGAGCTTAGGACGCGCGATGGGTCGAGTTGAGCATATCGATCCCTGGCTGGCCGCCTGGTTGCCGAATATGATTTTCGGCGGGGTGGGCTTCTCTCTACTGTGGCGGTTTTTACGGTGAGATTCGGCAACTTCCCACATGGCTTCAGCCCTTGGGCAAGGTGGCTAGCCCTTTGCTGGGGCAGCTCCCTGTGGGTGGGGATGGGGGAGGCGGTCTTTGCCCAGTTGGATCCCCTGCCCACCGATCTGGAGGGCTACCAGCGCTTTTGGGCGGCCCAGCAAAGGCGGGATCCCGGTGCCAGCCGATTGGGGAATCCCATCACCTTGGCCGAGGCCCAATCCTCCCCGCCTGCTGTGCCCTTGACGACGGCAACTGGATCTCCTGCGGCCTCTGGTTCTGATCCTGGAGCTTCTGGATCCCTGCCACCCAGCACCCCTTCTGAAAAGGCCCTCACGCCAGAAGAGTTAAACCGGCAGCGGCTGCAACGGCTTTTGGCCGAGGGGGCGGCGGCCCATGCCCGGCGGCAGGCACAACAGGCCCAGGCAACGCCGTCTTCCCGGCCCGCTTCAGCAGCGACGCCCCCTGCAACCGTTCCGACTCTGGACTCTCTCGGCTCCCCCCGTTCCCAAGCTGCTGCCCTGCGGATGGAAGAAGAACTCCGGCTGCGTCCCACCGAGGCTACGCGCGCCCTAGGATCCACTGTCGAGAGCCCGGCCACTGCTCAAGGGCAAGCGGAGCTGGGTGAGGCCTCCGGCCCGCTGTCGCCAACCAACCGGATCCCGCCTTTCCCCCAGACCGTTCCTTCCTTGATCTCGCAAGCCGGTGGGAGCTTGGCGATCCCTGCGTCGGGAGGGACGGGAACCACTCAAGGGGGAAGCGAAACCGGAACAGAAGCTTTTGTTCCTACTGTCGGTTCCCCCCTGGCCCCTCAACTGCTGGAGCAGTTCCCGCTTCTACGGGATCTGAGCACCGAGACGGCGGGGAACGTTGACCTAGGCCGAGTGGGGGGATCCCAGATTCGCCAGCAGCTGGCGGCCACCGCCACCAGCCAACGGCAGATCCCCCTCGACCCGGATCAGATCAACGTCAGTGGGGATGTGCTCAGCTACATCGCCGAACAAGACCTGGGCATTGCCGAGGGAAACGCCCAGATCCAACTGGCGGACGGCACCCGCATCACTGGCGAGCGGCTGTTGTTTTACCGGCGGGAACGGCGCCTGCGCAGCGAGGGCCCCTTCCGGATGGAACAGCCCCCTGGCCCCCAGGGTCGCGGCATCCGGCAAATCGAGGGGCGCAACTTGGATCTGGACATCCCCAGGCGGTCTGCCCAATTTGAAAACTCGCTGGTGATCCTGCCGGGGGAGGAGCCGGGCACCCAGGTTTTTGTGCGCAGCCAAGAGACCACCGCCCTGTTGGGGGATCAGATTTTTTTTGAGAAGGCCACCGTCACCACCTCGCCGAAGCCGCCCATCACCCACTACGTGCAAGGGGATCGGGTGGAGGTGTTTCCCGATGACCGGGTCATCGTTTACGACGCCCGCGTCTTTGCCGGCGGCGAGCTCAGCGAAGAGGGCGATCTGCGGGCGGGGCTGCAGATTGCCTACTTGCCTCTTTTCATTTACAGCCTGCGGGATCACCAGTGGGTGCTGCCGGGGCGCAGTGAGGCGGAAGGGGTGTTTGTCAAATCCAGTTGGGCCTATCGCTTCGACGAGTACAACTTCGGTGGCCTGCGGCTGGATGTCCTGCAGAAGAAAGGCCTGGGCATCGGCTTTCTACACGACTACATCCTCCCCATCCCCGACAGCGTCAACTACGGGCGGGCCCAGTTTTACCTGGTAACCGAGGCCGACCAGCGGCGCTTCTCCAGCCGCTTCCGCCTCGACCACAACTTCGACTTCTACGCCGCCAACCTCCTCGGCCAAGAGGGCCAACTGCGGGGCCAGCTCAACCTCAACCTGGACAACACCTACCGCCCTGCCGGCGGGCGTAACGACAACGCCGACCTGCGCCTCAACACCACCTTTCAGGGGGATCTCTCCACCACCACCCTCAACATCAGCCGCAGTGGATCCCAGGAAAACGGCACCTATAGCTTTCCCCTCACCCTCAGCCACATCCAGCGCTATGGGGGCGTGCCTTGGCTGCAATCGGATCTGCGCCTGGACTACAACCAGCGGGTGAGCGTCAAAGATGGGCCGGATTTCGCTGATGCGCGGCTGACGCTGGGTGCCCAACTCACCCCACCCGGCTGGGGAGGCACCTACCGCCTCAACTACCGCGCCTACAGCAGCTCCAACGGCGACACCGAGCCGCGCCGCAACTTCGAGCTGGCCTTCAATCCCGATCTCCTCCGCATCACTCCCGATATCTCCCTCAGCAACGCCCTCACCCTGACCCAAGAGCAACAGCCAGATCGAGAAGTGGGATCCGGCCTTAACTTTTTCAATCGCTACGAGCTGCGCTCCAGCCTTCAATTCAACGACATTCAACCGGCTCCCTGGATCACCTTCATGCCCGGCTCGATCGACTACACCCAAGTCCTGTACTCAACCCCCGACCAGGAATCCACCGTCAGCCTCAACCCCCGCCTCAGCCTCAAGCCCGCCGACTGGAACACCATCGACCTGCGCTACAGCCGCACCTTTTACGGCAACAATTCCGCTCCTTTTCAAACCCTTTCCGTCAGCCCCAAGGATGTCGATCGCCTCAACGCTAACATCAGCTTCTTTACGCCGCGCGACTTCCTGCCCAACGTGCCCCCCGGCTACATTGCCTTTGAAGATGACCTGCCCGGCGAGCTGCCCATAGCTCTGACCTTCCCGGACGACACCCCGGAGGACTTGGAAGCGATTGCCTCCCGCAACTTGCAGGAGCTGCAGGCGGAAGTAAAAAACCTGTTGCGCTTCGACACCACCCTTGGCTACGACTTTGTCGCCCAAAGGTGGGACACCCTCAACGCCAACTTTACCTGGAACACCACCCCTGAGCTATTCAACATCCAGGTGCAAACCTCCTACGACCTCAACGAGGGGCAGTTACAACCGATCCGTCTGGAATATCGAGGGCGCAGCAGCACCACCTTCAACCGGGAGCAGCGCTCGGGTCTAGATAGCTATGAGCCGGGGATCAGCTACGCGCTGCAGGCGGTTTACGATCCGCGGCTAGGCCAGATCTCTACCTATGGACTGGAGTTGGATGCCACCCTCGGCACGCAGTGGCAAAACCACTGGCGGCTCCGCCTGGGCCTGACGGAGGCAGGGATCCGCCGCATTGAAGTGCGCCGCGACCTGCGGGATTTCGAGCTGCGCTTGGCCTACGATCCGCTGGCGGAGTCGCTGCGCCTGGAGGGGATCCTGGTGGCTTTCCCCAGCCGTCCGGTGGGCCTGACCCAGGAGCGGGGGGAGTTTCAACTGACCTCTCCGGTGGGTGCATTCAGCCTGGATAGTCTGGCCCGCTGATCCGGAGTTCTCTTAGGTAAGGACTAGGTAACGACGTCTGGCTGCTGCCGACCCGTGCGGGCGCGAATCTGGGCAAGGTGATCGGCCAGTTGAATCTGCTCGGCCAGGGCCACCTGGGGATCCAAGCCATGCCGGGCGGGATCCAGCTCCAGTCGCTCTAGGTATACCCGCAGAGTGGCCCCTTGGGTGCCCGTTCCCGAGAGACGGTAAATAACACGGGATCCATCTTCAAAGCCGATGCGGATCCCTTGGTTACGGGTGGTGCTGCCGTCCACGGGATCGGTATAGCTGAAGTTGTCGGCATAGGTCACCCTGTGGGATCCCAAACGCTGGCCCACCCACCCGGGCAGGGAGCGCTGCAGGTTTTCCATAAGGGCCTCGGCCACTTCCACCGGCAGGCCCTCGTAGTCGTGGCGGGAGTAGACGTTGCGTCCGTAGATGTGCCAATGTTCCTCCACGATCTGCCGCACCGGCTGCCGTCGGACGGCCAGAATGTTCAGCCAAAACAGGACGGCCCAGAGCCCATCTTTTTCGCGGATGTGGTGGGATCCGGTGCCGAAGCTCTCTTCCCCGCAGAGGGTCACTTTGCCGGCATCCAATAGGTTGCCGAAGAATTTCCAGCCGGTGGGGGTTTCGTAGCAAGGGATCCCCAACTTGGCTGCCACCCGATCCGCCGCTTGGCTGGTGGGCATGGAGCGGGCAATTCCCACCAAGCCCTCCCGGTAGCCGGGCACCAGGTGGGCATTGGCTGCCAGCACGGCCAAGCTGTCGCTGGGGGTGACGTAGAATTGGCGGCCCAGGATGAGGTTGCGATCCCCATCCCCATCGGAGGCCGCCCCGAAGTCCGGCCCGTCTTCCCGAAACAGCAGCTCCAGCAATGAGCGGGCATGCACCGGGTTGGGATCCGGGTGTCCGCCGCCAAAATCCGGCAGGGGCTGCCCGTTGAGCACGCTGCCCTCTGGCGCTCCCAAGGATCCCTGCAAAATGGCGCGAGCATAGGGGCCGGTGACGGCGTGCATGGCGTCGAAGGCGATACGGATCCCAGAGGCCAGGTAGTCGCGGATGGCGTCGAAATCGAACAGGCGCTGCATCAGGCCCAAGTAATCGGCCACCGGGTCGATGACGGACACCGTCAGGGATCCCAGCCGTTGCTCGCCCAAGCACTCCAGATCGACATCGGCAGCTTCCAGGATGCGGTACTCCCGGATCTGCTGGGTACGAGCGTAAATGGCCTCGGTCAGCTTCTCCGGGGCAGGGCCGCCGTTGCCGATGTTGTACTTGATGCCGAAGTCCCCTTCTGGGCCGCCGGGGTTGTGGCTGGCCGAGAGAATGATCCCCCCATAGGCCCCGTATTTGCGGATGAGACAGGAGACCGCCGGCGTGGAGAGGATCCCTCCCTGCCCCACCAGTACCCGCCCCATGCCGTTGGCCGCCGCCATCTTGAGCAGAACCTGAATGGCCTCCCGGTTGTGGTAGCGGCCATCTCCTCCCACCACCAGAGTTTGGCCGGCGGATCCCTCGAGGACATCAAAAATGGATTGGAGGAAGTTTTCCAGGTAATGGGGCTGCTGAAACACGGGCACCGGCTTGCGCAGCCCAGAAGTGCCGGGTTTTTGGCCAGGGAAGGGAGTTGTGGGAACGATGCGCAGGCTCATAGGCTGCCGGAAATGCTGCTTGCCCTTCTACTATCTCATCTATCTCCCCCTTGGGCGGGGTTCGGGCGCAGAGTCCTTTCCCCTCCTCCACTTGATGGATGGGATCGAGCTCAGTTTTCAATCGCCTGGCTTAACCACCCACTCCACCGGCGTTTTGCTGGGATCGGGCAACTTCAGCGAGAACAGCCCCGCCGCCAAGATCAACAGGGTAGAAAACCAAAGGCAGCCCACCAAGCCATAAAGCTGGAAGAGGATCCCGGAGGTCACCGTCCCCAGCAGGCGCCCACCGGAATTGGCCATGTAGTAAAAGCCCACGTTGAGGGCGACATCGTCATCTTCTGTATAGGCCAACACCAGGTAGGAGTGCACCGCCGAGTTGAAGGCGAAGACGATCCCAAAGAGGATGAGGCCGCCGGTCACCACCCATTCCGGCGGCAGGCCGGCCATAAAGGCGGTGGCAATGAGCGCCGGCACTGCCGTCAAGGTCAACGTCCAGATCTGAATGGTGCGGGCCTTGGGCGCGCGGCCCGGGCGCCCTCCCCCCAACAGTTGCGGCGCTACAAACTGAATAAAGCCATAGCCGATAACCCAGATGGCCATGTAGCTGCCCACCTGCATAAACGTCCAGCCCAGCTCGTCGTAGAGGAACACCGGCAGGGCCACCACAAACCACACATCCCGCGACCCAAACAGGAAAAAGCGGGCCGCCGAGAGAAGGTTGATCTCTTTGCTCTTGGAAAAGAGGCGCTTGAAGGGGATCTTGGCCTTGACCTTGCCCATATCCGCCGGCAGCAGCGCCCCGGAGCAGAAGATCAAAGCCAGCGCCCCCGCCTGCACGAAGTTGGCCATGCGGAAGCCCAGGGGATCCCCGTAGATCTCGGTGAAGATCTGCAGCAGGGCCGCCCCCACAAAGAACCCCACCCCCTTGAGGGCGTTCTTGGATCCCGTCAGCATGGCCACCCAGCGGAACAGGCGGGACTCGGCCTCCTTGGGCACCACCAGGCGGATGGCGCTTTTGGAACTCATCTTGGTGAGATCCTTGGCGATCCCGGCCAGAGCCTGGGCCGTCATTACGTAGGCCACCTGGCCCCAGATCGGCCACTGCAGGTTGATCACCCCCAGCATCACCAGGCCGAAGATCTGAATGGCAATGCCCCCGTACAGGGTGAGCCGCAGGCCAAACAGGGATCCAATCCAGCCGCCCAGAAAGTTGGTGATCACCCCGAAGATCTCGTAGAAGAGAAACAGCATGGCAATCTGAATCGGGGTGAAGCCCAACTTGTGGAAGTGCAGCAGCACCAACATGCGGATGGCGCCGTCGGTGACGGTAAAGCCCCAGTAGGCGGCGGTTACCAGGGCATAGTTGCGCACGGCGGCAGCTTGGGCGCTCGAGACAGAAGTCATGGGCAGGCCTCCAAGGGAGATGTTTTTATAAACTGAGAGCCACTTTGCGGGCCAATTCCGCCATGCGGTTGGCGTAGCCCCATTCGTTGTCGTACCAGGCCAGGATCTTCACCTGGGTGCCGTCCACCACCATGGTCGAGGGGGCATCCACAATGCTGGAGCGGGGATCCCCCTTGAAATCCACCGAGACGAGGGGCAGCTCCTCATAGCCGAGGATGCCCTTGAGTTCCCCCTCGGCTGCAGTCTTCAAGAGGTGATTGACTTCTTCCACGCTGGTGGGCCGCCTCACCTCGAACACCGCGTCGGTCAAAGAGGCATTCAGCAGGGGCACGCGCACTGCAAGGCCGTTGAGCTTGCCGTTGAGCTCAGGGTAGATGAGGCCGATGGCCTTAGCCGAGCCGGTGGTGGTGGGCACCAAAGACAGCAGAGCCGAGCGCGCCCGCCGCAAATCCTTGTGCGGGGCATCCACCATACTTTGGGTGTTGGTGACGTCGTGGACGGTGGTGATCACCCCGTGTAGGATGCCGATCCCCTCGTGGATGACCTTCACCAAGGGGGCCAGGCAGTTGGTGGTGCAGGAGGCGGCTGTGAGCAAATGGTGGCGGCCCGGATCGTAGAGGTGGTCGTTGATGCCCATGACGATGTTGAGGGCCGCCTCATCCTGGACGGGGGCAGCCACAATGACCTTGCGCACCCCCGCTTTGAAGTAGGCGTCCAGTTCTGCCGCCTTGACAAATTTGCCTGAGCACTCCAGCACCAGGTCGATCCCCAAATCGGCCCAGGGGACTTCGCCAGGAGATTTGTACTCGCTGAAGGTGAGGGCTTTGTCTTGGATGCGCAGCCCTTGGCCGGATGCCTCGATGTCGATGTTCCAGCGGCCCTGCACCGAGTCGAACTTGAGCAGGTGAGCTGCGGTGGCAGGCCCGCCTTTGATCTCGTTGATGTGGGCAAATTCCAGCTCCGGCCAGCCCCAAGCCGCCCGCAACACCAACCGTCCGATGCGGCCAAAACCGTTGATGCCCACCCGCACTGCCATGTTGATTGATCCCAAAATCGTTCAGTAGGGATCCCGCCTTTTCAAATGAAGATCCCGCCTCGACATTACCAGAACGCCCCACTCATTTCAAGACAAGTTGATGGAACCCACAAGGGATCCGCTGGGGTGGTGGGCATCGACAACAGGGTTCCTCCCCCAGCCGTTTTACATCAAATAAACGGTTGCGCCCAACCCGGCAAGCGGTGACCTAAGCTGGGAAAAGTCGTGCGTTTCTGGATGTGCCCTCGCCGCCTCAGCCTTCTGTGCCGGATGACTTTCCTCCCCTCCCCCCGCCCCCTCCCCGCTCTCCGGCCTTGAGGGTGGTGGAAACAGCTTTTTTGGCCAGCACCGCCGCTTTGATCTGGATCTTGAGCTACACGCCGCTGGCTCCCTTTATGCGTCTGTTTTTCCCCATTCCGGTGGCGCTGGCGGTGATGCGCTGGGATCCCCGCACCGGGGCGATGGCCCTGGTGGTCTCCGCCCTGTTGCTGACAGTGCTGATGGGGCCCACGCGCAGCATTCTCTACGTCATTCCCTATGGCCTGCTGGGCTACGGGTGTGCCCGCCTCTGGCAGCAGCGCTTCTCTTGGTATGTCTCGGTAGCCAGCGGCGCTGCCCTCAGCGCTTTCGGCCTGGTTTTCCAGTTGTTGCTCTCCTCCCTGCTGGTGGGGGAAAACCTCTGGACTTACGTGACCATCCAACTCACCGGCCTGACCAACTGGCTGCTGGATGTGTCCCTGGCCAGACTAGGGGTGTACTGGGTGGCGGAACCCTGGATGGTTCAGGTGGTGGTGGTGGCATTCATCGCCTTTAACTCCCTCATCTATGTGTTCACGGTGCATCTGGTGGCCGCTCTGGTGATGGAGCATTTCCGCTGCCCGCTGCCGCCGCCACCGAAGTGGGTGCAATTTTTGCTGGATTAGCAGCCTCCCATACTTCTGAGATGGCCGCTGTCATGAGATAGACTTGTAAGCCCTACTCTTTTGGCCTTCCGTCCTGTTGCTGACTCCTATGAATCCCCTGCCCCCGCCCGCTCACCCCTACCAGTTCCGTGCCTTGGGCCTGATCAAGGGATCCCTAAAAGCGATCCCCAAGACCTATGCGCAGGCGATGTTGGTTGCCAGCGATGGCGTGGAGTATCCGGCCACCCCTGGCCGCGCCGAGCTGCTGCGTCCTTTCACCCACTGCATCGAGAGCGGCCACACCTACTGGTACTACGTGCAGCCACAGCCGCGGTCGGGAGGCGCCCTAGGTCTGAGCGTCATCCGCATTCTGGCTCTGCCGGAAGAGGAGGCAGATCCAGAGCTGGAGGATGAGCCTTTTTTGCCTGCCCCCGAAGATGCAGAGGAGGGCTTCAACATTCGCGGCATCGTCGAGCCCCACGATGGCTTTGTTGAGATAACCGTGCGGCGCAAGCCCCAAGGGAACAAGCAATTTCCGCCCTTACAACTGCGCTTGGAGGGGTTTTTGCCAGGAGCTGTTGCGGGCGAGTTTTGGGATCTGTTAGCGGAGCGGGAGGGCCATGAGCTGCTGCTGGTGGATGGCAGCCGCCTCTTGACAGCAGTAGCCCAGCCTCAGAACCCCTCAGAATCGTGACGTCCTCCCGTCACTGACCGCAAGGAAAGTTAAAATTTTCAAAACAAAGAGTTTCCTGACTGATGGTGTCTGCTGCCGGCTTGTCCCAACGGGTCGCCCATCTATCCTCGTCCCCCACGTTGTCCATTACAGCTCTGGCCAAAGCCATGCAGGCAGAGGGTGTGGATGTGTGTAGCTTGAGCGCCGGCGAGCCGGACTTCGATACACCTGAGCACATTCGGGCGGCGGCCATCCGCGCCCTGGAAGAGGGCAAAACCCGCTACGGCCCCACCGCCGGGATCCCCGCCCTGCGCCAGGCGGTGGCGGACAAGTTGCGGCGAGAAAACGGCTTGGACTACAGCCCCGACCAGATCCTGATTAGCAACGGCGGCAAGCAAACCCTGTTTAACCTGGCCATGGTACTCCTGGATCCCAGCGACGAGGTGATCCTGCCCGTCCCCTACTGGGTCAGCTATCCCGAGATGGTGGCTTTGGCGGGGGCCAAGGTGGTGCGGGTGCAGACAGAAGAGGCTCAGGGGTTCAAACTCACCGCCGCCCAACTGCGCCAGGCCCTCACCCCCCGCAGCAAGTTGCTCATCCTCAACTCGCCGGCCAACCCCACCGGCGCCGTTTACCATCGGCAGGAGCTGGCAGCCTTGGCCGAGGTGATCCTGTCTGTCCCCCATCTGTATGTGGTCTGCGACGAGATCTACGAAAAGCTGATTTACGGACAAGCCTGCCACATCAGCCTGGGATCCCTTTGCCCTGACTTGGTGCCACGAGTGATCCTCAGCAGCGGCTTTGCCAAAGCCTATGCCATGACCGGCTGGCGGGTGGGCTACTTGGCCGGGCCCAAGCCCATCATCGACGCCGCCATCAACCTGCAAAGCCACAGCACCTCCAATGTCTGCACCTTTGCCCAGTACGGCGCCCTGGAAGCCCTGACCAGCCCCCTGTCGGCAGCGGCGGTGGAAAAAATGCGGCGAGAATTTTGGCAGCGGCGGGATCTGATGCTGGAGGGGATCCGCGCTCTGCCGGGAGTGACTTGTCCAGAGCCGGAGGGCGCCTTTTATGTGTTTGTCAACATCGGCCAAACCGGGCTAAGTTCGGTGGAGTTCTGCCAACGGCTGCTCCAAGAACATCACGTCGCCGCCGTGCCGGGCCTGGCCTTCGGGGCAGATGCCTACATCCGCCTTTCCTATGCCGCCGATCGCGCCACCCTGGAAAAAGGGCTGCAGCGGCTGCACCGGTTTGTGTCTTCCCTTTGAGGATCCAATTTGAGGATTGATAAAGAGCTGATCCAGCGGATGGATCCCTGCAGGCCGTCCTCAGCCGCGCAATCCCTATCTAAGGTGTAAACACTATTGCTTAACCCTAGCTATAGTGTTAGGGGATGGGCTACGAGGGGGATAACGCATGTCTGGCAGAACGGCGCTTGTCATCACCGTCGCCTGCTTGAGTGGGGGATCCGGAAAGACCACAGCCGCCCTCAACTTGGCCATCATGCTGGCAGAGCACGGCAAGACCTTGGCCGTCGATTTTGATCCGCAGGGCAACCTGAGCCAGTGGCTGGGCTGGACAGATTTGTCGGAGTCGGCCACCATTGCCGAGACGATTTTGCCAGGGGCGGATCGGGTTCACATTCGGGAGATCATTCGTCCGCCGCTGAATGAGGATCGCCAGGAGCGGCTGTGGCTGGCCCCCAGCGACTACAGCCTGTCGCGAGCGATGGACGCGATTGTGATGGAGCCGGGGCGGGAGCTGTTTTTGAAGCGGGCTTTGCGACCGATTTTGTCGGAGTATGACTTTTTGGTCATCGACAGTCCCCCCTCGAAAGGGCTGCTCACCTACAACAGCATTCTCAGCGCCGATCTGTTGGTGGTGCCGACGGAATGCACCCAAAAAGGGGTGATGGGGGCCCTGAGTACCCTGGTGCTGCTGAAGGAATTGGGGGAGCTGGATTTTCAGGTGCCCAAGTTTCTGGGGGTGCTCCCCACCCGGGAGCAATGGGTGGGCAACAACCGCACCAAAATGTCGCGGGCAGCGGTGGAAGCCCTGGCGGAAATGATGCAAGGGATCCCCATTTTTACCCCGGTGCGGCAAAGCACGGTGGTGCAGCAAACCAACAGTATGGGCTGGTCGTTGGCAGAGGCCGGAGAAGAGGTTTTGGCCCAACCTTATCGCGAGATCCTTGAGGTGGTGTTGAGGTCTCGCTAAGATGGCTACCACCAAAAAGCCCCCCAAGAAAAAATTGCCCACTGGCCCTACCAAGGCCGATCTGCTCTCGCGCATGGGGGTGAATAAACAGCCAGAGCTGCCCGAACCTGTGCCTGTCGATTGCGTGGATGCTCCGCACCGTCCCAAAGACAACAAAGAGACACAGCCTCTGGATCTGCCTCGCCCTGGGGCAGTGGGTGTCGAGCCGGAGCAATCTCCCGTGGCCTCGCCCCGTCAGGGCTGTGCTGCCACAACCCCGCCAGAGGCAGAGCGGATCCCTCTTTTGGCCGATGCACCCTTCCCACCTGAAGCGCCTTCTCTGGGTGGAGATCTTGACGTGGATCCTCTGCCCGTCCTGTCGCCGGCTCCGGTCGAGCAGGTCAACCCGGCCAAATGGGCTACGCTGCCGACTGAAGGGCAAGCCGAGCTTCTGCCCCCTGCCACCACCTGTACCGGCGATGGAGTTCACCAAAACGGTGCCGCCAAGCCAGCGGATCCCCGCGAGGCCCTCGATGCCCAACTGGGCCTGCAAAAGCTCACCCTCAAATGGTCTATCAAGAGAGTACAAAAGCTGGGATCCCTGCAAAGCACCACCGGGCTGCCGGGCGAGATTTTGCTGGAAGTCCTGCTGGATCATTGGGAACGACTGCCCAAAGCATTGCAACAAGAGTGCCTGCTGCAGGCCCACCGCATTCGCGTGGAACGGCTGGTGGTCAGCCAAAACTTCACCATCGCCACCATTGAGCAACTGCTGAGCAACTGTTGAACGAGACCCATTGATCCCGATCCGCTCGGGTGGGAATTCCGCTCCAAAGGATCCCTGTCCTCGAGTGCCAGGCAACGGTAGAACCAAGTCCTGTGCTACGGTCAGAGTAGGTTACCCCCAGCTTTTCAGCCTGTGCTCCCTCCCCCGCTAGCGGACGGCCATCCCAGCCTTTTTCATTTCTACTCCTCGCTAGAGCTCTCCATCGTCTGCGAAGCAACAGCAGGGCCGCAAGGGGAGTGCCATCGCTATTTTTTAAGGGTCGCGTAGCGTCAGCGCGCTGTGAGACGAGCGGGTTTTGATTGGAGCAGTAACTTTTCATGAAAGCAGTAGATTTGGCCAACGCTATCCAGCAACGGCGCACCTTTGCCATTATTTCTCACCCCGATGCCGGGAAAACCACGCTTACGGAAAAGCTTTTGTTGTACGGGGGGGCGATTCAAGAAGCGGGGGCTGTAAAGGCCCGCCGCGCCCAAAAGCGGGTTACCTCCGACTGGATGGAGCTGGAAAGGCAGCGGGGCATTTCCATTACCTCGACCGTGTTGCAGTTTGACTACCGCAACATTCGCCTCAACTTGCTCGATACTCCCGGCCACCAAGACTTCAGCGAAGATACCTACCGCACCCTGGCGGCGGCTGATAACGCTGTGATGCTGGAAGATGCCGGCAAAGGGCTAGAACCCCAGACCCGCAAGCTGTTTGAAGTCTGTCAACTGCGGAAGTTGCCGATTTTTACCTTCATCAACAAGATGGATCGCCCCAGCCGGGATCCCTTGGAGCTAATGGAC
Organism: Synechococcus sp. H55.8; assembly: GCF_047462375.1. Classification (NCBI taxonomy): domain Bacteria; kingdom Bacillati; phylum Cyanobacteriota; class Cyanophyceae; order Synechococcales; family Synechococcaceae; genus Synechococcus; species Synechococcus sp. H55.8. The sequence goes on from NZ_JANSJC010000006.1 coordinate 66,144, forward strand.
GAAATTGAGACTGAGCTCGGCCTCAAGCCCTATCCTGTAACCTGGCCGATTGGCTCAGGGGAGCGCTTTACAGCTTTGTTTGACCGACGCACGCAGGAGTTTCATTTCTTTGAGCGGGTCTCGCGGGGACGGCTGCGGGCCAAAGAAATGGTCATCAAGCTGGGGGATCCGCAAATTGAAGACTTGGTTGAAAAAGATCTCTATTACCAATTCAAAGAAGAGCTGGAGCTGTTGGATGGCCTCATGCCCAGCTTGGATCTCAAGCAGGTTCATGCTGGCAAGCAAACGCCGGTCTTTTTCGGCAGCGCCATGACCAATTTTGGGGTGGAGCTGTTTCTCAATGCGTTTCTGGAGTATTCTCTACCGCCAATGCCCCACGAGAGCACGGCAGGGCTGATCCCACCCGAACATCCTGAGTTTACCGGCTTTGTCTTTAAGCTGCAGGCCAATATGGATCCCCGCCACCGGGATCGCCTTGCTTTTGTGCGCATCTGCTCCGGCAGGTTCGAGAAGGACATGGTGGTCAACCATGCCCGCCTCAACCGCCCCATCCGCCTCTCCTATCCCCAAAAATTGTTTGCTCAAGAGCGCATCTCCATCGATGAAGCCTATCCTGGCGATGTCATCGGCCTCAACAACCCCGGCATCTTCAGGATTGGGGATACCCTCTACACCGGCCCGAAGTTGCGCTACGCCGGGATCCCCAGCTTTTCGCCGGAGCTGTTTGCCTATTTAAAAAATCCCAACCCCTCCAAGTTTAAGCAGTTCCAGAAAGGGGTATCAGAGCTGCAGGAAGAGGGAGCGGTGCAGATGATGTACTCCCTCGACGAGTCCAAACGGGATCCGATTGTGGCCGCAGTGGGCCAGTTGCAGTTTGAGGTGCTGCAGTACCGCCTGGAACATGAGTACAACGTCGAAACCCGGCTGGAGATGCTGCCCTACACGCTGGCCCGCTGGGTAGAGAATGGCTGGGAAGTTCTGGAGAACATCCCCAGCCTGTTTAACACCCTTATCGTCAAAGACATTCAAGATAGGCCCGTTCTCCTCTTTAAAAACGAGTGGACCTTGCAGCAATTCATCAGCAGCAACCCCAAAATCAAGCTGAGCAAAATCGCCCCCCTTGAGGATCTCAGTCCAGAGTCCAATGGCAGCCTGTAGAGGCATCCTAAAGAACTCTCCTCCCATCCGATGGTCTGACCGCAGCCCTGTCCATCTAGCCTTGACACTCTTAATTTTCTGGGCAAGCTGCTTGGACGCGGATCCCAGATTTTTGTAACCCAGGCGACTCAGCCATGTCTTTTTCCTCAAGTGCCGGATCGGATCCCTACTGCTTGGAAGCGGCTGCCAGTGCCGAGGCACCGCTTTGCGACCGCTCGTTGTGGGGGCTGGATCCCCAGGCCATTTTTTTGAATCACGGCTCTTTCGGTGCGACCCCGAAAAAGGTGTTGCAGGCCCAAAGTGCTTGGCAAGAACGCCTAGAGGCCCAGCCGGTGCAGTTTATGGGGGAAGAGCTGCCGCGGGCTTTGCGGGCGGCGGCGGCAGAGCTGGCCCAGTTTGTCGGGGCCGAACCGGAAAATCTCGTGTTTGTGGAAAATGCCACTGGCGGCATCAACACGGTGTTGCGCTCGCTGTCGTTTCGGCCAGGGGATCAGATTGCCTGTACCAACCATGGCTACGGGGCTGTCCGCCAGGCGTTGCGCTATGTCTGTGAACGCTGGGGGGCCGTGCTGGCGGAAGCGCAGATCCCCTTCCCCATTGCGGGGCCGGAGCAGGTTCTGGCAGCGTTTGCAGCCATTCTCACCCCCCAGACTCGGCTGGCGGTCGTGGATCACCTCACCTCGCCCACGGCCCTGATCTACCCCTTGGCGGAGCTTGTTGGCCTCTGTCGGCAGCACGGGATCCCGGTCTTGGTGGACGGGGCCCATGCGCCGGGGGTTCTCCCGTTGGAGTTGGAAAGCCTAGGAGCCGATTGGTACACCGGCAACGCCCACAAGTGGCTGTTTGCCCCCAAAGGCTGTGCCTTTCTGTGGGCGGCCCCCCACCGCCAGGCCCAAACCCATCCCCTGGCCATCTCCCACGGCTATGGGCAAGGGTTCACAGCCGAGTTCGACTGGGTGGGCACCCGCGATCCCAGCGCTTGGCTGGCCATCTCGGCAGCCCTGGCCTTCATCCGGGAGCTGGGGGTGGAGAGGCTGCGCCAGCACAACCACACGCTGCTGCTGCAGGCGCGGCAGTTGCTCTTGGAAAAACTGGAAGGGATCCCACCCGCCCCTGAGAAGATGTTGGGCTTCATGGCGACCCTGCCCTTGCCACCCTTCTGGCAACAGTGGATCCCGGAGCTGCCCTTGGCGGAGCGGGCCCGCCGCCTGCACGACTACCTCTGGCAGATGCACCGCATCGAAGTTCCCATCATTCCCTTTGCCGGCCAGCTTTGGGTGCGCATCTCGGCCCAGGTTTACAACCATTTGGCTGAGTACGAACAGTTGGCGCTGGCCTTGCAGCGGTTGCCGAAGTGATGTGCGCCCTCACCCCCAACCCCTCTCCCAGAAGGAGAGGGGAGATGGGGTTGAGAAAGAGTTTTGCTGTTCTATCCGCCCTGGGTTTGGGCTGCCGGGAAAGTTCGGCTAGAGTCAGATCAGTAGCTGCGTTCACTTCTTGCTCGGATCCCCATGCTCTCTCCGGCTGCCATGCAAGCCCATCTAGGCCCCATCGATCTGGATCGCCTGCTCACGCCTGAGATCCAGCGGCCAGCCCGCTACTTGGGGAAAGAATTCGGCGCCGCCCACCGCCCCTGGGACTCGGCGCGGGTGCGTTGGGTGCTGAGCTACCCGGAGCTGTACGAGGTGGGGGCTTCCAACCTAGGCCACATCATTCTCTACAACATCCTCAACGCCCAGCCGGATCAGTTGTGCGACCGCACCTATCTGCCAGGCCCGGATTTGGCGGCCCGGATGCGGCAGTTGCGGATCCCGCTGTTTGCCGTAGAATCGCGCCGCCCCTTGCGCGCTTTCCATATTATCGGCTTCAGCCTGGCCTACGAGCTGGGGGGCACCAACATCTTAGAGATGCTGGATCTGGCCGGGATCCCGCTCAAATGGTGGGAACGGCAAGCCTTCACCCCGCAAGAGTGTCCCCTGATCTTTGCCGGTGGGCCGACCGCCACCTCCAACCCAGAGCCCTTTGCCGACTTTTTTGACTTCTTCGTCTTTGGGGATGGGGAAGAGGTACTGCCGGAGATCGGCCAGGTCTTGGCCGGATCCCTGCACAAGCCCCGCCGAGAAGTGCTCTTGGAATTGGCCCAGGTGCCGGGGGTGTACGTGCCCCAGTTTTACGAGGGGATCCCGCCCCGACCCATCGTGCCCGGCGTGCCGGAGCGTATTCGCCGCCGCGTAGCGCTGCCCCAACCCCAATACGCTGTCGGCCTGGTGCCCTTGGTGGAGACCGTCCACGACCGCCTGGTGATGGAAGTGCGGCGGGGCTGTACCCGCGGCTGTCGCTTTTGCCAACCCGGCATGCTCACCCGTCCAGCCCGCGATGTGGAGCCGGAAGCAGTAGTGGAAGCGGTGGTGCAGGGCCTGCGCAAAACCGGCTACAACGAATTTTCCCTCTCCTCCCTCAGTTGCTCCGACTACCTTTCCCTGCCGGCGGTGGGGGCCGAGCTGCACAACCGTCTCCTTGGCCAGCAGGTTGCGCTCTCGCTGCCCAGCCAACGGGTGGATCGCTTCGATGGGCAAATTGCCGCCATCATGAAGGGATCCCGCCGCTCGGGGCTGACTTTTGCCCCAGAAGCCGGTACCCAACGGCTGCGGGACATTATCAACAAGGGCCTCACCGACGCCGACCTGATTCGCGGCATCCGCACCGCCGTCCAAGAGGGCTGGGACAAAATTAAGCTTTATTTCATGATTGGCCTGCCCGGCGAGACCGACGCCGATGTGCTGGGGATCGCCCGCACGGTCGAGATGCTGCAGCGGGAGTGCGCTGCCCTGGGCCGCAAGCGGGTGGAATTTACCCTCACCCTCTCCAACTTCACGCCCAAGCCCCACACCCCCTTCCAGTGGCACCGGGTAGACTACGCCGACGTGCAGCGCAAGCAGGGCCTGCTGCAAAAAGAGCTGCGGCGGCTGCGGGGGGTCAAGGCCCACTTCACGGATATCCGCTTCAGCATCCTAGAAGACTTTATCGGCAAGGGGGATCGCTCCCTGGGCCGCATGATCGAGCAGGCCTGGCGGGCCGGCGCCGGCCTGGACGCCTGGTGGGAAAACATCGACGCCGCCTATGCCGCCTGGGTGAAGGCCTACTGCGGCGAAGCCGTGGATCCCAGCGCCGATCCGGTCGCCCTCTGCGCCCATCTCCCCATGCGCGAGCTGGGTTTGGAGGATCCCTTGCCCTGGGATCACATCGATACCGGCATCGACAAAAAATGGCTGCAGAAAGACTACCACCGCGCCCTGGAAGCCATCACGGTGGAAGATTGTTCCTTTGAGAAGTGCTCCGCCTGCGGCATCTGCGGCCCCGGCTTTGGCCACAACATCGTTATCCCGCCCCCGCCCGTCCCGCCCCTGCAAAGCCGGCCCACCCCCACCCCGGATCCCCTGGAGCCGCAGCCGCCCGCCCAGCGCTTCCGCATCACCTACGGCAAAACCGGGGATCTGCGCTGGCTGGGCCACCTGGATCTGATGCGGCTGTGGGAACGGGCTTGTCGGCGAGCGGGGCTACCTCTGGCCTTCAGCGGCGGCTACCACCCCATGCCCCGCCTGGCCAACGCCAACGCCCTACCCATTGGCCAGGAAGGCTATGGAGAGATCCTCGATCTGGAGTTGCTGGAGCGGCCTGAGGGGCCCGTCACCCCTGAGGAACTGCGCGCCCTTCTGAGCGAACAACTGCCCCCTGAACTCTCCATCCGAGCCATCCAAGCGATCGGCCTGCGGGATCCCTCGGCCACCGAAGCCGTCTATGCTGCCGAATATCAGCTCACTGTAAGTTGCGAGTCGCCCACTGCCGACTGGCCGGCCTGGGTCACCCAGATCCTGGATGCGCGCGAGATCTGGATTGAGAAACGCTCCAAGTCGGGCAAATCCGCTCCCTTCAATGCCCGTGCCCTGCTCTACTACCTGGAGTTTCAGGGCTTGGCCCCCGACGGCAGCGCCCACCTTCTCTACCGCGGCAGTTGCCGCAACGACGGCGCCTACCTACGGCCCAACCAACTGGTGCAAATGGCCGAGTCCCTGGGGTTGCCCTGCTGGACGTTGCAGACGGCCAAGCGGCTGCGCCTGTTGTGGGAACACCCCCTGTCCGATCAGGATTAAGGATTTCCCAGGGGAGCAGCCCAGCTGTTGAGATCCGGTCGCAGCAGCGTTGCGCGGCAAAATGGCCAAGTGCCTATCTGGGCTGAGGGATCCCACAAGCGCTATAATGCTGCTACTACTGGCTCCTGCCGCTGTGGGGCTTGCCGAGCATCAACCTGACCGAAGGCGGAGCGAGCAGCAGGCAAAGGTTGGGCCGGGTTTTGGAATGGAGACACTCTTAGCTCAGTACCCGGGGCAAGTAACAGGCACGGCGGGGTCAAACCATAGGTGAACAGAGGGATCTGACCGTTTGACCTAGCCCGGGCTATATCTTAACCCTGAGAAGGTGCTTCTTTCCACGTGCAAACCCCGTCTTGTTGTTGGCTCAGGCTGGGGTCGCACAATTGGGGTTCTGCAAGGAGCCAGCGTCCCATCTCCCGAGGCGGAGCCGTCATGCTTACTGAGCCTGTCGATTGAGCCCATCCATGAATCTCCATGCAAACCTCACCCCATTCATGCATCTCCACCGATGAGCTTTCGTTGCAAGCAGCAGAAGCCCCGCGCTGGACTCGCCAGGGCCAGCATCGGGTAGTTCACCTGAACTTAACTCGCCTCACCCCTTGGATGAGGAAGCTAATCGGTTCTATTCCGTCAGAGCAGAGCTTAGGGTAATAGACAACTCCATGATGAGTCGATCTTGGTTAAAGAAACTTGAGCGGATCCCGGCCAAAGGACGACGCCTCGCCCGAATGAGGGTTCAGTCCGCAACCGCGTGCCCTTGGGGCGGGGAGGAGGGTTAATGCCCAGGCAGATCGTCATTGCCGAGCAACATCGAGTGGCAGCCGTCTTCGCCGAAGACCAAGTGCAGGAGCTGATCGTCGCCAGCGGCGCTCACCAAGTGGGGGATGTTTACGTCGGGATCATCGAGAACGTTCTGCCCAGCATTGATGCCGCTTTTGTCAACATCGGCCCCGCCGAACGCAATGGCTTTATCCATGTCAGCGACCTAGGCCCGCTGCGCCTCAAACGCAACCATGCCTCCATCTCCGAGTTGGTCTTGCCCCAGCAAAAGGTGCTGGTGCAGGTGATGAAAGAGCCCACCGGCAACAAAGGGCCAAGGCTAACCGGAGATTTGGCCTTTCCAGGGCGGTATTTGGTGTTGCGGCCCTACGGCAAAGGCGTTCACCTGTCCCGGCGCATCGAGGATCGGGAAGAACGCAACCGTTTGAAATCCCTGGCTATCTTAATTAAACCTCCGCAGATGGGCCTGCTGGTACGTACCGAAGCGGAGGGGGTATCCGAAGAGGCGATAATCGACGACCTGGAGCAGTTGAAAAAGCTCTGGGAAGATATTCAACAGCAGTATCAGGCGGCACGGGAGCCAGGCCTGCTCAGCCGGGACGATGATTTCATTCAGCGGGTGCTGCGGGATGTCTACTCGGAGGACGTGAACCGCATTGTTACCGACTCTGTTGCTGGCGCAAAGCGGGTGCGCAGCTATCTGCAAGGTTGGAACAAGGGCCAGATGCCGCCTGGCGTCGTGGTCGATGCCCACCGCGAGCCCACCCCCATCCTGGAGTATTTCCGGGTCAATGCGGTCATTCGCCAGGCGTTGCGGCCTCGGGTGGATCTGCCCTCCGGTGGCTACATCGTCATCGAGCCCACCGAGGCCCTGACGGTGATCGACGTCAACTCCGGCTCTTTCACCCAATCGGCCACCTCCCGCGAGACGGTGCTGTGGACCAATTGCGAGGCCGCCACCGAGATCGCCCGCCAATTGAGACTGCGCAACATTGCCGGTGTGATCGTGGTGGATTTTATCGATATGGATTCCCGCCGCGACCAGTTGCTGGTTTTGGAGCACTTCAACAAGGCCCTCTCCAGCGACAAAGCTCGCCCCCAGGTGGCCCAACTCTCGGAATTGGGTCTGGTGGAGCTGACCCGCAAACGGCAGGGGCAAAGCCTTTACGAGATCTTCGGCCATTCTTGCCCCACCTGCGAGGGGCTGGGGATCCTGGCCCGTCTGCCAGGGGCGGAGCCGGGACGGCTGCTGACCGTCGAAAGTGGCCTGACTGTAACACTGCCCAGCGAGGCGGAGGAAGGGGATGAGGAAGAGGCTGGCCCGATCCTGCCCCGCGATGGCAACGCCCAACGGGCCCGTCTGCGAGTCGGGAGCGATGGGTTGTCTCGAGGCGATAGTCGCGCGCTGCTGCGGCGGTCACGCTCTGCCCCCGGACAACGACGCCCCAGCCCGGATCCCTTTTCGCCCTTTGCTGCCTCAGTCGATCTGGAGGAGCCACGGGTTGAAACCGAACGCAAGCGCTCCCGCGAAGACTGGGGGGATCCCCGCACTAGCCAGCGCCTCGTTGTGCGCAGCACGGATACGCTTGCCGAAGAGGAAACCCCGGAGCCGCTTGGGGAGGATCCCCTGCAGGGGGGTGGAGCAGAGCCGAAGCGCCGCGAACCCCGCCGTTCTGGCCGCGCCGAGGAGGCAGAACCCACCCTACGCAAGAGCCACACTGCCCCGGCCCGAGCTGCTGGCGCCAGCGGGACGGAGTCCTCAGAAGGCCGTCCAGCTCCGCCACGGCAAACCATCACCGTGGAGATGACCCCGCTGCAACAACGGGTCTACTCGGAGTTGGGGCTATCGCCGCTGTTGCTTCTGGATCAGCCGCCACCTTGGGGCCGCGACCTGGCGGTTAGGGTGGTTCTGCCGGGAACTGTCAAGGCGGAAACCAGGCCAGAGACTGAGGCCACTGCTCAGTCGGAGGAGTGGGTGCCCGAAGCGGATGCCTTGCAGGAGAAGGAGCCGGTGGATAACCTTCCCCCACCCGAAATCCCCTCTGCTGAATCGTTCCCATCAGCGGTGGGGAGCACCTTGGCCGAGCCACCGGCGGAACAGGGGATCAGCCCTGCCCAGCAATCTCCGGCAGCCTCCAGGCGACGCCGCTCCCATAGCAGTTAGACCAGCCGGTTGAGCGCAGGAGCACGGTGGTCTGGTGGGTTGATGGCTCCAGGGCTGGCGTTGTGGGCAAGACGGCGAAGCCCAGTTTGGTTTGGGAGGGATCCCTTTGGCAACAGGGGATTCTCCGAGTGGCGGGGGTGGACGAGGTGGGGCGGGGGGCGCTGGCGGGGCCGGTGGTGGCAGCGGCGGTCATTTTGCCGGCCCAGATGGATCCCAAAACGCTGGAGGGAGTGAGGGATTGCAAACAACTGCGCCCGCCGCAGCGCACCCACTGGGCGGAGCGGATTCGCCAGGTGGCCCTGGCTGTGGGTATTGGCAGCGCCTCTGCCGCCGAGATCGACCAGCTCAACATTCGCCAGGCCACGCTGCTGGCCATGCAACGAGCGCTGGCGCAGGTGGGGGAAGTGGAGCACATCTTGCTGGATGGGTTGCCGTTGGCCGAGCTGGGATCCCGGCAGACGGCGCTGGTTAAAGGGGATCAGCTCAGCCTCTCCATCGCCGCCGCTTCCATCGTGGCCAAGGTCTGGCGGGATGCCCTGATGCAAAGCTGGGATCACCAGTACCCTGGCTACGGCTGGCGCACCAACGTGGGCTATGGCACGCAGGAGCACCGACTGGCGTTGCAAAACCTAGGGCCGACCCCGCAGCACCGCCGCAGCTTTTTCCCCTTGGCAGAAGGGAAAATCAGGCGATAAGATAGGTTATGCAATAGCGCTGCCCACGTAGCTCAGTGGACTAGAGCACTGGGTTCCGGTCCCAGGTGTCGGAGGTTCGAATCCTTTCGTGGGCGCTTCAAACGTACAGACGAGCCAAGTCCCTGCTGTAGGGCAGGGTGGGCATAACTTGCCATTGGGAACAGGAGCCAAAGCTGATTCAGGGGTGAACCACCCCATTGGCCTCAAACTCATATTCCTCAGGGGCGACCGGAACGCAGAGGGTTGATGGGCCAAACACTCGATCTCAAGGGCTTGCGGTCGGCTCTGGCAGCACGTAAACGGACTCCACCTGGCTCCCTGCTGCCGGCGCAGCCTGGATCGTGCCTTTTTCGATGTAATAGATGACCTTTTCTGCTTGCAACTGATTTTCCCCTTGGCGGATGGTGACCTGGCCCTCCAGCTCAATGCGTTGCTCCTGGCTGTAGTACACCGCTCTTTGGGCGCGGGCCGTGAGGCGCTCGGCAGGGAAGCTGAGGGTGACGTTGCCAGTGGCTATAAACACCCCCGTATTGGCATTGGCCTCCTGAACATCAGCGCTAATGCTGATGGCGCGCGGATTTTGCCCCCAGGCCGGGCCGGGGATCGCAAGCGCCACCACCACACCCATCGACCAGCCCAGCTCCCTCAGCCGGCCCAAAACCTTGCGATCGAGGTTGATCCCCAGTGCCATCCCATCACCTTGTCAAACCACCCCAGCAGCCAGTCTAGCCTGGGATCCCGGATCCCTTCTGACGGGGCAACGTGTTAATCGCTTCCATTTCCCCCCTTGGGCAGCCCTTGGGCCAGTTGCTTTTCCAGCTCGCTGACCCGCTGCAGTAACTGGCGGTTGGTTTCCAGCAGCTCCCGGGCTTGGCTGTTGAGATAGGGATCCGATTCCCACCAGTTGATCCCGATCTCCTTGGCCTTGTCCACCGAAGAGATCAACAGCCGGATGCGGACATTGAGCAGCTCCACATTGCCCACCGAAACGGTGATGTCTCCAGCAATAACAATGCCCTTATCCAGCACCCGCTCCAACACGTCGGCTAGCGAGGAGCCGTGAGTGGCCGTATTCAAGGGTTGAGAGCTAATCGGCACAGGGTTCATCGACCTCCAGAGCGCACCCACAGGCAGAAGACCTAGCCAGGCAGTTGGTCTAGCAGATAATTCAGCAACTGGGATCCCTCTTCATAGCGCTTGCCGGCCCGGGGCAACAGCACGTCGGCACACAAAGCGCGAAAGTCGGCATTGTCTTTGCTCACCGCCAGCTCGTGCTCCTTGACGATCCGCCCGATCATCAGACAACTGCGCAGGCTGGGGTGGCGGGTCAAATCCAGCTTGCGGCGAAAAGCCCGCACAATGTGCACGATCTTGAGCGCATCGGGGGCAGATAGACCAATGCGGGCAGTGAGGATCTCTTTTTCGGTCTCGATGTCCGGTTCCCCCATATCGATGGTGATCATCCGATCCAGCAGCGCATCTTGGGCCTTGTGAACCCCGGTGTATTCCTCTGGGTTAGAGGTAAAGATGGCCCGGAACTGGGGATGCACCCGCAGATATTCGGAGCGGTTGCTATCTGGCGGCAACACCAGCAGCCTCTCTTCCAAAGCGCTCAGGAGGGCGTTGTTGGCCTCAGGGCGGGAGCGGTTGAACTCGTCGTAGATGAGGGTAAAGCCCTCGCGGCAGGCCAAGGTGAGGCGGGCATCCACCCAGCGCTGCCGCACGTCTTCTTCCATTTTCACCACCGAGTGGATGAAATTATCCACCACCCGCCGATGGGTAAAGCCGGTGCGCCCGCCGATCAGGTCGGAAGAATCGAAGCGATCATCGCCGTAGATCAGCATGATGGGACGGCCCAGCAGGCTGGCCAGATGCATCGCCAGGGTAGTCTTGCCCGTGCCCGAAGGCCCCCGCAGATGCACCGCAAAACCCGATTGCAGATAGCGCAAAGCGCGGCGGGTAATCCGCTCGATGTAAGGAGTGTTCACAAATTGGCGGGGACGCGCCTGCAGAACCGTGGCCATAGCAATACCCAACTCTCAATTGCCTTGACGCTCTTGCCTTGACTATAGCCGCAACGGTCTTTTTGCGCTCCTAGGGACTGCGCTGGGCTCAGACCACAACCGTCGCTGACACCATACGCCGCAAGGTGGCCAAGATTTCCGAGGGATCCACCCCCAGATCCACTGCACCGCGGGCCAGCAGATCCCGCACCCGCTCCCGATCCCCGATCACCTGCAGCAACGTGACATCGGGATCCTGCGCTTGCAGGCTGGCCACATAGTCGTTGACGTAGGCCACGATGGGATCCGGCTCAGGGAAGGGCTCGGGCGGAACTGGCGGAGGTTCAGGTGGTGTCACAGGAGGAGGGGCTGTGTTGTCTGAGACTGGAACTACAGGCTCTGGTTGGGTAACCTCAGTCGAAATCGTTGTTGCAGCTTTGACCGAGCTCTCAGGCGGCTTATCACCCTCTTCAGATTCCTCAAGATCTGGGACAATGGGCCGATCCCCTGGGATCCCATTCCCCCACACCTGCTCGTGCAACGCCTTGCGGAAAGCTGTCAAAGCCTGCCGCAGAGCCTGGGCCTCTGCCCGCTGTTCTTGAGCAATCTGAGCCAGCTCCTGCTGCGCCAGTTGCCGCAAAGCTTGTACCCGTTGCCGCAACTCAGTATAGAAAGCCTGCCGCACTTGTCGGGTTTGGTTGGCCATGGCCTGCCGCGCCTGGGCACAGGTGCTCAGCAAGCTCTCCGCGGTCGCTGTCAAGTTGGCTTGAAAAGTCTGTAGCTCCTGCTGCTGGGCCTGCGATTGGGCGGCTCGTTCTTGGGCCATGCGAGAGAGAAGCTCCGCCACCGTTTTAGCCCGCTGCGCCGCAGCCGCCATGCGAGAATGCTCGTCCAAGGCTCGCTGCGCCGCCCGGCTCTGCTCCAGGTTGCGCAGTTGGCTGCGGGTTTGTTCTCTCTGCTGCCGTATTGCCTCTTGTCGTTCCTGGCAACGTTGTCTCAGCTCGGCCATCAGAGCGCGGTGCTGCTCCAGGCGCTGCTGCCGGGATCCGCTTAACAAACTTTGATTTTGAGCCGCCCGTTGATTACGGGCTACGACCCACTGTTCCTGCAAACTCATGGTGTGCAATCCCCCTACGTCCTTCTCAATGCCTGGGCGAATGCAGTTCTCCGCTTTTTCCCAACTCGCTCTCCACCAGCACGGCCTGTAGCTCAACACCACCGCCCAACTCGATCCCCAAGCCGAAGCTAAGGAAACAAGGCAGAGATCGACGGCGGATCCCTGCCTCGCCTTCTCGACGACCCGACCCTTCGACCCCCGCGGTGTTGAAGGCAAGGGGATCGAGCGATTGGGTCAGATTTAGACGGCAGGGGCAGCAGCGGTAGCCGTCAGGCCCACAGCCTCGGCGTATTTCAGGTAGGTTTCCACCGAAGCCACAACGACGCGCGCCTCAATGGCCAACAGCTCGATCCCCACCAAAGAAACCCGCACCCAGGCATCGACCACGATCCCTTTGTCCAAAATGCGGTCGATCACTTCGGCCAAGCTGGAAGAAGAGTTCACTTTCTCGACTGCCATAACGATCTCTCCTGCACAGATGATGGTTGAAAAAGACAAACAATTCTGTAGCAAAACAGCAGGCAACAAGGATCCCAAGCTGGGATTTGCCTTCCCCAGGGCGACAAGCGCACTTTCTGTCGCCCCAGCCCTATTCTGCTAACTTTTTTCGGGGAGAACACCCGTAGATTCGCTTAAAAAATACGGCAGGCCGACAAGACTTACCGTCTTTTCCAAGCGCCATCCCCCCTACATAGTACCCGCCGAAAGAAAAAGTGGGTCAGAGGGCAAGAGCGTTTTTGGATCCCGGCTATGGAGATTGTCCAGCCAAGGTGCGGGCCAGCAGGGATCCCCTATACTGAGAGCAGTGCGCTTGCCGTCCTTTCGCTGGCCAAGAGGGCTGCCGTGACCGAGTTCAACACCGGGATCCCAAGCGTGCGTCGCCTGCAAAAAGTGATCAAAGATCGAGAGATCCTTGAGGTAAAGCTCAACACCGGGGATGTCTTTGTCGGCCAGTTGCGCTGGCAGGATCCCGACTGCCTCTGTTTGGCCGATGCGGAAGGGCGGGAAGCGCTGCTGTGGCGCTCCGCCATCGCCTTCGTCAAAGTCAGACCTCCCTCCTAAACCCAAGTCCCCGCACTGGCCGTCGCTGGCTTCCCGGCAGCAGAGGCTCTTTTCTTGCAGCTATCGACGGCCCTGGCCAAAGCCCTCGGCGGAAAGGCTATGATTCAGCAAGAAGTGTGAAACAATGGACACCCTCTCTCCGCCCCTATGACAACCACTCCCCTCGAGTTGCCCCTGCAGCCTGCTGCCCAACGGCACAATCACTACAGCCGCGAAGACTTTTATCGTTTCGACCCCTCCCAGGGATCCCTGGTGGACTGGACGGGCGCGCGCAACGTCTTGGTAAGCGAAGACTTTATCCTGGGCCTACAGCAGGGCTTAGAAGAAGAAGTGGGGGATGCCTCTGCCTCGTTGATGTACACCATTGGCCGCGAGTGGGGGAGCAACGACGCGATCCACTTCTCCCGCTGGTTCGAGGAGGAGTATCGGCGCAAACCCAAGCAGAGCCACCTGATGTTCCTTTTGGAAACCTGGTGGTGGCCCTTGACCTCGCAAGGCTGGGGGCGCTGGGAGGTGGAGACTGAGGGCCGGCGGCAGGGATTTATTTTCATTAATTTGTTCGACTCCGCTGTGGCTCGCACCCTGGGGGATGTGGGTAAGCCCGTTTGCCACCTCTACGCCGGATTGTTTGCCGGGTTTTTTAGCGCCATGGTGGAACGGCAGCTCAACTGCATCGAGATCCAGTGCTATTCCATGGGGGAAAGCTACTGCAAATTTTTGCTCGGCAGCAAAGATCGCATCGATGCCGCTGCCTTTTGGCTCAACGAAGGGGCCAGCGCCGGCGAAATTGCCCAAAAGTTGCGCTCCGGTCAGGGAGTGGCCAAAGCATGACAGCAGAGGTTTTTCTGGAAGAGTCGGTGCAGAGCTTTTTTGCCCATTTAAATTGGGATAGCCGACCGCGGCAGAGTCCCTCGCTGCCCATGCCTTTTGTAGGGGTGCGGGAGTACTTCGGCTCCATCCCCTGGTCGGGGGATCCCCTGACTTTGGCGGCCCGTTCTATGGGATCCCTGTCGGCAGCGCTGCCGCCTCAGCCTGAAGAGAAACAGATTACTTTGGCCGATTTATTCAGCCTGTTTTGAACTCCGACACCCGCTGAGCACCCACCGACCCTTGGGAGGAGCGAGATGGTGAGCCCACTGGAGCAGATGCTAATTGAGGCAGAGGCCCGCTACCTCACACCGGAGCAACTGGAGCAGCTCAAAGCCTATGTGCTCGGCTGGCCCAAAAGGCTGCACGTGTACCGGGCCGTACGGGAGGGGGAGAGCCAGATGGTGAGCCGCACCCTAAACACCCTTCAAAAGGAGATGCCCAACCTTTCCTCTCAAGTGGTGGATCTCTGCCGGCGGCACCTGCTCCTGTTGCTGCGTTACAGCGCTCTGGCCATGTTGCTCCAGGACGAGAACCTGTTGAAGGAGCGGCTGATCGAGTGGATGGAGGAAGAGGTGCGCCTGTACAAGCTGCAAAGCGCCTACGAGGTTGCTTATCGGATTTGTCAGCAAGAGCTAAGGGATCATCTGGCCCCTGGAGAGCTAGAGTTTATTCGCCCCTTGATCACCCAGGCGCAAGCAGCTTTGCTCTCTTTGGACGGACTCAGATCAACTGAGTAGAGGTCTCTCCTGCTGAGTTTCCCAATTGCGCTGCCCTACTTGATAGCCCAGGGATCTTTGACATATGGCCGGCACCACCGCTATCCCCAATGGCTCCACCAGCTTCGACCCCTATACGCCTGTTTTGGGCAACTACTACGCGCCCAGCGCCTACCTGCAAAGTGACCTGGAGTCAGGCTTGCTGGAGAGTCGCCACGGTGACCGGCTCTTGGCCCTTCCAGAGGCATTGCTGAGGGGTATCTACACCGGCTTGGAATACGAGACGGGGCAAGCCGCTCGCCTGGTGTTGCGCAACTGTGGTCGTATGTGGGGCAAGGAATTTTTCCGCCGTTTTGCCCAGGAACTCTCTGACTACTACCAGAAGCCTCTGGCCGAGCTGGAGATGGGCATTTTCCTCCAAAGTCTGAGACAAGCTTGGAAAGCTCACGGCTGGGGGTTGATCGAGATCGACTGGACCTACAAAGATCAGGGGGTGCTGGTGGTGTCGATCCGAAACTCTCCCTTCGCTGCCGCTACGCCCCCTCATTTCAAGCGCCCGATGGGCTTTTTGGAAGCAGGCCTGCTGGGCACTTGGTTTAGCCAGTTAACCGGCCAGGATCTGGCCTGTGTGCAAACCACCAGCGAGGCCTTGGGGGCGCAGAGCAACTTGTTTATCTTGACCGCTGCCGCCCGCCTCAAAGAGGGAGAAGCCTGGGTGGACTCCGGCCTCAGCCACGCTCAGATCCTGGAGAAGCTGTTACAGCCTGGCCCCTAACCGGAGCTGGCAGGGGATGGGATCCCGTGGAGATGAGTCTGTATAATTTTCTGGAAGCAAGACGAGCTCAAAGGCGCGAGGGTGTGGCCATTGGGGTGGCGAGTCAGAGCAATTCGGGGAGCCATCACCGTACCGGCAAACACTGCCGAGGCGATTGAAGCGGCAGTAACAGAGTTGTTGGACGCACTGGAACATCGCAACGCTCTAGATCTGGCTGAGTTGGTCAGCGTTATTTTTTCCGTTACCCCTGATTTAAATGCGGCTTTTCCCGCCCAATTTGCCCGTCGTCGCCCCGGCTGGGAATCGGTACCGTTGTTGGATGTGCAGCAGATGGGGGTAAGCAGCGACCTGCCCCGTTGTATTCGCGTTCTGATCCAATTGAATACTCCGCTTGCCCAAGCTGACATGCAACATGTGTATCTGCGAGGTGCCCGCGAGTTAAGGCCAGATCTCAGCGCTGTTTAACCGATGGGAAGCCGCGGGGTTTTCCGCGGTTACGGCCATTTATCTCATTTCAAACAAAAAAATATGAAGAAACTACATCCATCCCTAACTCCCCTCTCCCTGAGGGAGAGGGGTTGGGGGTGAGGGCTGCCTCAGGGAGAGGGGTTGGGGGTGGTCGCGTGAGCGGCGCGGAGCGCTTGGGCTGACTCAGGGAGAGGGGATCGTCTGTTGTTGGCTTAGAGCAGCCGGGAGCTATGCTAGTCTCAACGCGCCCTGGCAGGCTCAGACGGCTTGGGAAAAAGATCGGTAGAGCATTCAGGAAGATAGCTTCTCGCGCAAGCGGGCTTCCCATTGTTGCAGTTGCTCTTGGCGGGCGGCCACCTCGGCTTCTCGACGGCTCAGCTCTTGGCTTTGGCGAGTCAAAGATTGCCGCCAGCTTTCGATCTCCGACAGATCCACCAGACTGCGGTTTTGAGACAGGCTGTGCAACATCTCCACCAGCTTCATGGCCGCCTCTTCCAGCCGCTCTACCCGCCGCTGTTCCGAGAGCTCAACCAGCAGCAACACGCCAACGTTGTAAGGGCCGGCATCTTTGCAGGTGACCCACTCTGGCTGGCGCAGTGGGATCCAAACCCCTTCTTCGGCCTGGCGAGCCAAGAGCTGCAGCTCCCCCTGGCCGAAGAGACTCTTTTTGTGTACCCGTGCCAGATACAGCATGGAACATGCAGGAAGATGTTGCCGATTTTAGCACCGATCCCATGGATTCAAGAGGGATCCAAACCCGGGTGTTGTCCGTGCCGGCGGGAGGATCGATGTTAGGATCGGCTGTGGAATGGGTAAGGCTTAGCGCTCTCCCCTCTTCATTGTTTAGGGATCCCTGGCATGTTTCTCACCCAAAGCCCCTATTTTTTGATGGCAGCGCTGGTGGCGATTGCCAGTGGAGCCATCTTCGCAGTTCGCTTTATCAAGCGAGAGGCCTCCGCTGAATCGGATGTGATTTTCGCCACGATGGGCCTGATCTATTCCATCTGTTTGCTTCTGGAGGGTCAGCGGCTCATCCCGTTGCTGTTTTTTGCCCAGGTGCTGCTGGCGGTGATGGCCGGCTGGTTTGCCATCGAAACTTTCCGGTTGCGGATTCTCTTGAGCGAAAAGGTACGGCAGGTGGGCGGGGTTCGTCCAGCCGTTCGCAAGAAAGACTTCAGCCGTACCTACCCCCTAGATGACTATGCCCAAGGACGCACGGTTTCTGCTCGGGCCGAAGGATCCCGCATTCGCGATACCTCCTCTTACAGTCGCGCCATTCCCAAACGCAGCAGCGAAGAGCCTGGGCGTCGCCCCAGGCCCCAACTGACCAGCGATACCCGTGTGCGTCCGCGCCGCCGACCCGAAGTGGATGAGTATTACGACGAGCCAGGATCCCGCCAAGACACCGGCTACGATGAGCCGGCCCCGCCGCCAGAGGCCCGCCGCCCCCGTCGCCCTGCCACCGAAGAGTATCCAGAGGATGTAGATACGCAGGAGGAGCGCGGCACAGGCACGGTCACCCGCCGCCGTCCCCCACGTCTGCCCCAAGACCAAGGAGAAGGCTACCCGGATGAAGCCCCCCGTCGTCCCTCCCGCCGCGTTGTCGAGGTGGAATCGGTCGAGGTGGAAGAGGCGGAGCCAGAAGAGTACGATGACGACCTGTTCTGAAGATCTGAACCAATCTGAGCTTGGCCGGCGTTTGAGGGGTTCAGCCGGTGTTGCGCATTCCGGCGGCAATGCCGTTGATGGTGAGCATGGCTCCGCGCAGGAGTTCAGCGCGGTTGTAGCGCGTGCGCCCGGCGCGGGCTCCTTGGTGCTCTCGCAGGCGCTTGAGGAGAGAGACCTGAATAAAGCCCAAGGGCACAATCGAGCGGTTGCGCAACTGCACCGAGCGCTTCAAGTAGGGATCGTTCTCCAACAGTTCCCTGTGACCCGTAATCTGTAGCACCATTGTGCGCGTGCGGTACATTTCTTGGGCAATGCACTCAAACAGCTCCATCGCCCGCTGCAAACGTTCTGGAGAGCTCATCTCCCGCACGTAGTGACGCGCTATTTGCAGATCCACCTTGGCCAGAGTCATCTCCACTTTGGAGATCACCATGCGGAAGAAGGGCCACTCGCGGTAGAGGTGCTGCAGGTGGTTGAGGTTGTGCTCGCCCTTAGCCACGTATTCTTGTAGGGCGGTGCCGACCCCATACCAGGCCGGCAAGAGAAAGCGGCTCTGCGTCCAACTGAATACCCAAGGAATAGCCCGCAGGGATCCAATATCTTTCGAGCCACCGCTGCGGCGAGCAGGACGGGAGCTGATCTGCAGTTGGCCGATCTCTTCTATGGGGGTAACCTCATGGAAAAACTCCACAAAACCCTCCTGCTCGTAGACCAGGTTGCGGTACACCTGGCGGGAGCGCTCTGCCAAGGATTCCATCAAGCGCGACCACTCGTGCAGGTCGTTGGGGTAGGTGCGCAGCAGGCTGGCCTGGATCACAGCGCTGGTAACGGTTTCCAGGTTAAAAATGGCCAGATCTTGGAGGGAATACTTGGAAGCCAACACCTCTCCCTGCTCGGTAATCTTGATGCGGCCTCCCACGCTGCGCCCCGGCTGGGCCAAAATCGCCTCGTAGGCCGGCCCTCCCCCGCGCCCCACCGAGCCGCCCCGGCCATGGAAGATCTGCAACTTCACACCATAGGACTCGGCCACCGCCTGCAGCCGCTGCTGGGCTTTGTAAATCTCCCAGTTGCTGCTTAGAAAGCCAGCATCCTTGTTGCTATCCGAGTAGCCCAGCATCACCTCCTGTAAGTCTTCTTGCTGAGCTAAGTACTGGCGGTAGAAAGGGATCTCCAACAACTGCCGCAGCACCTCTGGCGCTCGCTTTAGGTCTTCAACAGTCTCAAACAGCGGCACCACTGCCAGGGATCCGCGCCCGCTGATGGGATCGTAAAGGCCCACCTCCTTGGCCATCAACAAAACTTCCAGCAGATCGCTCAACTGGCGGCTCATGCTGATCACATAAGTTTGGCAGATGGCCAGGCCAAATTCCTGCTGCAGACGGCGCAGGGTGCGAAAGGTGGCGATCAGCTCCGCCGTTTTCTCGGAAAAAGGGCTCTCCAGGGGGATGAGGGGCCGACGGGTCTGCAGCTCCTGCAGAAGAAAAGCCGTTTTTTCCTCTTCCGTCATCTGGCTATAGGGCCGCGGCAAAATGCGCAAGTACTCAAAGATCTCGGTGAGAGCGGCCTCGTGGTAGCTGCTGTCTTGGCGGATATCCAGGTGGGCCAGGTGAAAGCCAAACACCTGCACCTGTTGGATGAGGTGATCCAACTGGCGGCAAGAAAGGCCACTGTTTTTCAAACTTTGCTGGATAAGCTGCAAGTCGGCCAGAAATTCTTCCGCATTGGCGTAGGCGTTGTCCACAGGGGGAGGGGCGGGCAGACAGGCGGAGTCGGCCAAGTTGCGGTTGCGCTCCCGCGTCAACTCCAGCCGCCGCTGCATATAACTGAGCTTGAGACGGTAGGGCTCTTGGCGATACTGCAGCGAAAACGATTCGTAAACCTCCGGCATGAGGCGGTGATCTTGCTCGAGGGCATCCAGCAGTTGGCTGTCCACATCCCCCCAGTGCAAAGAGACGCTCAGGGTTTTGGTGAGCGCCTTCACCGATTCGATGTACTTGCCCAAAATCAGGTTGCGCTGGTAGCGGGCCGTTTGCCAGGTAACATCGGCGGTGACGGAAGGATTGCCATCCCGATCCCCGCCCACCCACGAGCCGAAGTTGCAAAATCCTGCCGGCGGCGGCTCAACGCCGGGAAACGCTTTTTTCAAGCTGCGGCTGAGGTATTCGTGCAGCAGCGGGATAGCCTGAAACAAAACCTCTTCAAAATAGTGCAAGGTGTAATCGACTTCGTTCAGAACGGTCGGTTTGGACTGATGCAACTCGTCGGTGCGCCACCAAAGCAAAACCTCTTCCGCCATCTGTTCTTTCAACATCTGGGCCTGCAAAGGCTGAGTCTGTTCTGCCCAATCCAGTTGGCTGAGCAGGCGAGAGAAGGCCCGTTGCTTTTCCCGGATGGTGTGGCGGACGATCTCGGTGGGGTGGGCGGTGAACACCATGCGAATGTGCAACTGCTCCAGCAGTCGGCGCAGTAGGCCTGGCGGCACTCCTTGAGCCCGCAGGTAAGGGAACAACCGTTCAAATTTTTCGTTTTCCCGCACCGTGCGCTGCTGGCTGTCCACCATGCGCATGTCGGAGTCTTCGGCCCGTTCGTAGTGCTGTTCAACAATGTTGATCAACTGGAAAAACAGGGCAAAGGCGCGCGCCGTTTGAATGGTGGCATCGAGGCTGAGATGCTCGATAATTTGCAGCACCTCTGGGATCGGGTACTCCAGGGCTTGTCCTTCTGGGGAACACATGGAACGCAGCCGCCGCAACAGCTCCACCAGAGACTGCCCGCACTCCTGCAGGATTACGGCTTCCCAGAGTTCTTCCACCAGTTGCAGGCGACGGTTTAACAGGTTGTTCCTGTGGTTGAAGGCTTCGTTGATTTGGAGGGGATGGGCCAAGGGATCGCGTTCCCCAAGCAGGGCAGCCTCCTTCAGCCCGTTGGCAGAAGCCGCTGCCCACTCTGCAGCGGTCAGGTGGGGGGAAGAGGTCATGAAGGCAGCTCCTAGAACAACCATCCCAATATTAGAGCCTGTTTGTCGAAACCCAAGATGTAGCAGGTATCACGGTCAGGAGGTTGTGAATTGGCGGGGGCAACTTCTTGCCCGTATCTGGATCGATACCCACCTCTTGACGTCAGGTAGCCGAGCTAGAATTTAGAGCATCTATCGTAGCTTTTGACCGTCAACTGGCAGCTCTATAGCCAGCTTCAGCCCCCTGGACTGGACGCCCATTTTATGACCTCGGATCGGCAATGGATGGAGCGGTGTTTGTCCCTGGCCCGTTCCACATTGCAGCGCCCCTCTCCCAATCCGCGGGTGGCCTGCGTGATCCTGCAGGGGGAGCAGGTGGTGGGAGAAGGCGTTCATCCAGGGGCCGGCCAGCCCCACGCAGAGGTGTTGGCTCTGCAACAGGCGGGATCCCTGGCCAGGGGCGCCACCCTCTACGTCAACCTGGAGCCCTGTAACCACTATGGGCGTACCCCCCCCTGCACCGAGGCCATTCTGGCGGCTGGGATCCGGCGGGTGGTGGTGGGAATGCAGGATCCCAATCCCCTGGTGGCCGGCAAAGGGATCCGCCGCCTGCAGGAGGCCGGGGTTGAGGTAACAGTAGGGGTGCTGGAGCAGGAGTGCCAAGAATTGAACGAGGGCTTTGCCTTCGCCATTGTGCAGAAACGGTGTTTTGGCCTGCTGAAATACGCCATGACCCTAGACGGCAAGAGCGCCGCCGCCACCGGCCACAGCCAGTGGATTAGCAACCCCCTGGCGCGAGAGTGGGTTCACCGCCAGCGGGCCTGGCACGATGCAGTCATTGTGGGATCCAAAACCGTCTGGCACGATAACCCCCGCCTCACCTGCCGCCTGCCGGATTTTCAGGGATCCCAGCCCCTGCGGGTGGTTCTCAGCCGCTCTCTGAATCTGCCCCCGCTGGCGCACCTGTGGCAGGTGGAAGAAGCACCAACTTTGGTGATCACCGAAGCCCCAGAGACCCATTCCCTCTGGGGATCCCTGGCCAAGCAAGGGGTGGAGCTGCTGCACCTGGATCAAGTAACCCCGGCCCAGACAGCACAGGCCCTCTTCGAGCGAGGCTGTCTGAGCGCCCTCTGGGAATGCGGCGGCACCCTGGCCTGGGCAGCCCTCAAAGATGGGGCCATCCAGAAAGTGGCCGCCTTCATCGCCCCCAAGATCTTGGGCGGGGCCGACGCCCCAACCCCCGTAGGAGGAGAAGGGATCCCTGACGTTAACCAGAGCTGGCAACTGCTGGAGCCGCAACTGCAGACTGTGGGGGATAACTGGCTGATCACCGGGAAGATCCCCTCTTCTAGCCCCGATGACTAAGAGATCGATTGTTGACAAATTCGCGAGGGCTATCTGGAGGGTTTTAAGTGTCTGAACGAACAGACTGATATCTGTTCAATGTAAATGAATATACTGATCAGAAAAATACAGCATTCTTGCAAAGTAGGTTTCAGAATTGAGCTCAACTGTGCTATGCTGGCCGATATTCTAGGGGGTCATAAGGATCTTTCGGTAAGGCCAGCAAAATCAAGCTGTAGGGATCTGTCAAGATTCTCCTGAGGTGAACCTTGTGAAAGGTAATGACGAAGGCTCTAGCTTCTTTGTCCAGTCGTTTTTCATTGCTTGCCCGGCGAGCTGATTGAGAACTTTCCCAGTACAAATCCTGGTAGGGAGAACCATCATGTTAAACCTTTTTGCCGGCCTGCTCTTTACCTCGCCTTACCTCAGCCTCTCAGGAAATGTCCTCATTGAAGGATTGGGGGAGTGGGTTTTCGCCGATCATCAAGTCCTGGAAGGGCTTACTCTAACCCTTCTTACACGGCCTGGAGAGAGCTTGTCCTCTTGGAGTGAAATGCTCTCCGTCATGGACATTCATGTCGAGGGATCGCCGCGCTTGGTGGCCAACCGCCTTCGGGATGACCTCTTGGCCAACTGTCTCCAAATGACTTGGGAGTTTCATTGGGAGGGCGAAGAAGATGTTCTCTACGAGTTCCGTAGCGCCGGCTGTCGTGGGCAGGCTGCCGGGATCCAAGAGCATGAGATTGGCCGCATCACCCAAGGCCCAGACGGCCCTGTGCGCATTGCCTACGCCACCAAGCCAGAGATGACACCCGAAATCCGGAGTCGCTGGCTCAACTTGCTGGGCAGCGAGGTGGGGACGGCTCGGGGCTTTCCCATCCAAAACCTTACGGGGGTCGCCCGAAAGCCTTCTTCTCCAGCTCCAGAAGCCCCAACCGCAGAGCGGCAGATCGCCCGCTGGCTGCAGGAAGCAACCGATGCCCTGAAGCAGCAGGAAGATTTGCTGGCCGAGCTGGATCGTCTCGGTCAGGAAGCGCAAGCGGATGCCCGCGCCTACAGCCAGAAGGCCCCAAACGAGGCGGGGACAAGCGTGATCAGCCTGCACCGAGGTCGGGGGGACGGCAGCCCTGGCGAGGCCACAACCGAGTTCAAGACCACCGATACCCTAGTCTGGGCCATTTTGCCGGTGGGCAGCCTCCCTGCCAACGCCCAGGTGGAGATGCTTTGGTACTACGAGGGCGGAGAAGCCGGGGGCGAGCAACTGATCCGCAAGTTTGATTTTCCCTGGGATCCCTTGGCCGACACGGTGCAAGGCTTTCTCAGCTTCAGCCAACCCTACACCGGGCGCTACCGTGTCGAGGTTCAGGTCAACGGCGAGAAGATAGGAATTGGCCGCTTCACAATTCGGTAGCCTTAGCTTGGCTCCCACTTCCAACTCTTTTCTCTCGGAGGGAGCCCAGCCTCTCTCTTAGAAGGAAGGGGGAGATAAGGCTTACAGAGAACAATTTTTGACTATAAATCCAGGCTTTTCCGGTAGGGCGATGTCCATCGCCATCTGCCTATTTTTCGCGCTGTGAAGACTATTGCGCTGAGAGTGAAAAGATAGCTCGACATTCTCTAGCGAGTTCTGATCACGGGCCTGGCTTTGAGGTTGTAGATAAAGCTGGTGCGGTACTGCAACAGCAAGTTGCGCAGGTAAAGGGGCAAGTTGCGTCGGTGGAGCAAGCGAGTTCTGCGGTAGAGCAGTGTGCGGCGACGGTTGATCGCCCGGCTGCGCTGTTGCAAAGAAGCTTGAAGAGAACGTTGAAGTGCCAGGGATCCGGGCACACGCCTCAACTTTGGCCGTAACACATCTCACCTCCAGGGCGACCATCGAAAATTAGCTCCAGTGTAGGGGATCCTCAGGAGAGCAGTCGCCAGCAGGTCAGCCTGTTCTGCCCAGCTTGCGGAGATCCTCGCTTCACTCCTCTCCAGATCTTGCAGCAACTGCCGGCCCAGAGGAGCCAGACGATACCGGTCGGTGATCTGCGATCTCGCCGGCGGGATCCCTTTTGTGCTCATGGCCCGCAACAAGGCCAACCGGAAAGGACTACAGATCCAGGCACTTCTGCACACCGACGCCGAGTCATCGAGCATGAGGGGCAACCAGGTTCTTTATATTCTTATTCAACTTTGCCAATGGCCGTTGGGCAGCAGACTTGTTACGATAGATTACGATATGTTGATCATCCTTGCTATTGTTGTCCTGTTGGGATTCTGGGCCCTGCGCCTGATGGAGCAGGCTTTTCAGAGTCAGGAGTTCTCGCGCATGTTGGCCGGGACACTGGTGGCCGTGGCTGCCGGTGGCGTCTTGACCTGTTACTTTCTCATGAGCGACACCCTACAGATGTTGTTTCATCTCCAGGCGCACTCCTCCTTTTCCCACTCTCAAGATCTGGATCTGCTTTCCGATCTGAGCTGGCTTGACTAGGCGAGGTGGGTGGATAGCCAGGCTTGAATGCTGCGGATCATCTGGTGGTTGGGGGCCAGCCAGCTTTGGTAAATCAACTGTCCAAAAGCATCGATGGGGCTGAATTCTTCCCCAACTGGGAAAGGGTAGCTAAAACCCAGCGGAGTTAGGTGATCCCCTTCCAAGTGTTGCCATTCTGTGTAACTTCGATACTTGCGGCAAAGCTGTTGGTAAAGCAGAGGAACATCGTCGATATCATCGTGGCGAAATTCCACGAGCAGGTTGTTGCTGACCGGATACTGCTCCTCGATTAAGCGATTGGTTTCTGCCGGAGAAGGCTCGAACTCCAACCACAGGTTCACAGGCGGCGAAGAGGATCCCATCCACATCCGCCACAGATCGGACAGTTGTTGTTGAGGCCAAGCTTGAGCCAACAGCCGCAGCAAGGGCAGAGCCCGATCCAGCCCGGCGTTGCTGTAGGCCAGGAAAATATTGCCTCGCCGCTGGGATCCCATGGCCAGACAAGAGAGGATCTGCAACTTACAGCCCAGGCTATGGCCCAAGCCAAACAGGGGTAGACCTAGCAAATTTTTGCTTTGCAGGCTTCTGTGCAAAGATTGGGCTGCATTGAGAGCCAGTTGAGCGTGATCGATATCGGTGCTGTAGGGGGTAGCCACAATGGCCATGCCCATGCGGGCCAGTTCTTCGAGCAGGCGGCTGTAGAACACTTGCGGGGCAGCTCCCACAAACGCTCCGCCCAGAAAGTGAATTACGGCACGGGGTTGAGCGGGCAGAAGAAACCAAGTGTGCCCATCTGTCTGCCAAGTCGGTGCCATGGTTTGCGACCTCACCTGCGATTTTGTTGGGGCTCTCCCCACAACCCGGCGCCCGGCAGTCCGATTTTGCCACTTCGCGCGGTTCCTCGCGTCCCGTTTGGCCAGCCCCTGGAACTCATGCTAATGGATATCCTGCCCAAACATGGGGATCCCCAGGCGGACTTCCGATGTAGCAAGCAAAGCTCCGTCCTGCCTCAGGTTGAAGTTCCAGCACGCCTAGGGTGGGGTGTCGTGGGGGATCGTGATGCAGACTTCGCAGTTGAAAATCGACGCCTGCCCGCCGAGCCACTAACCTGGTAGGGAGATAGGTAGAAGTCGGCTTTGATCCATCGGCGCGTTCTACAGCTTTGCATCGTCGGCTGGGCAATGCTTTTCGCCCTGGCAGTAGGGGGCAGAGCATCCCTGCCGGTTCTGCATCTTTTTGACATAGAGGCTCTCCAGGCCCAAGCCGGAGAACTGCCACAACCGGTACGCCTACGACTGCCCCCTGGCCTGGCCCGCTACACCTACGATAAGTCGGCGGGAGATTACTTTGAGGAGATCGACCCGCTGCTGCCGGGCGGCGTTTACGCCCAGTGGGCCTTCTACCCCGTTCCTGTCTACATCCAAGGGGATCACCCCCAGTGGAAAACCTTTGTGGAGCAGGCGGTGAAGGAGTGGTCTGCTTATATCCCGATGCGGGTGGTGGCCAAAGAGGAAGAGGCCCTCTACGGGATGAGCATTTATCGCGTTCCCCCCCTCGGCGGCGGGGTAGTGGGGGCGGCCCGACCTGAGTTTTTCTTCGCCTCAAATGGAGCTTTGCAACAGCGGGTGCGCATCGTCATTGCCGAAGGCCAGGGGTTGGCAGAAGTGACGGCGGTGGCCCGGCACGAGATCGGCCATGGGCTGGGGCTGTGGGGCCATAGCCCCGACCCGCGGGATCTGATGTATGGCGGCCACCATGCAGCGGCTACCGGCAATCGCCGCCTGCTGCGGGTGCCCACCATCACCAAACGGGATCTCAACACCCTGAAGCGGGTTTATGAGCAGCCCACCCTCATGGGCCAGGTTTTCCCGGAGAGCTACCGCCGCCTGTTCGGCCAGCTTCTGCCAGAAAGAACTTTTGGGATGGCCGACAGCTAGAGCCGCAGCAGTTGCGGCGCCCCCTTGAGCGCCATAGCCAGGAGAAAAAACAGCAACTGGGTGGCCACAATGCTGGGGCCGGAGGGCAGGTTGAAGGCAGCCGAGAGGAGGATCCCCAACACCGCACTCAAGCCCCCCAAGCCCATGGCCAGCAACACATACGTTGTAAAGTTGGATCCCAAAAGCCGCGCCGTCGAAGCAGGGATCACCACAAAAGCGCTCACCAATAGCACCCCCACCGAGCGGATCGACAGGGCCACCACCAAAGCCAGCAGCACCACAAAGGCCAACCGCTGCCAGCCCCCCTCTACCCCCCGCGCCCGCGCCAGCGACTCATCCAGGGTGAGCAGCATCTGGGCAGGCAAGGTCAGCCCAATATACCCCAGGGCCAAGAGCAGGAGCAGGCCGCTCATCCACAAGGCCGGCAGGCTGATGCCGAGAATATCCCCAAATAGCAACTGGTTAAGGTTGCCGCGGTAGCCAGGGATCAGGCTGAGGCCAATGATGGCTAGAGCCAAGGAGGAGGAGTAGATGATGTTTAGCACCGCATCTGCCGAAAGCTGGGTGCGTTCCAGGACAAAAGTCACCCCCAGGGCAAACACTACCCCAAACACCATCAGCACCGCCGTGGGATCCAGCCCCAGGGCCACTCCCAGGACAATACCCAGCAGCGCCGAATGCCCCAAGGCATCGCTAAAAAACGCCAACTGCCGAAAGATGGCAAAACTGCCCAAAAGCCCCCCCGTCACCCCCGTCAGGATGCCGCCTAGGAGAGCCCGCTGCATGAAGGGCAGCTGCAGCCATTCCACCACCTGCGCCCAGGTCTCCGGCATTGCCCCTCCTCAGTGGTGGTGGATGTAGCGGGCAAACGCGGGGCCGTAGACGCGGCTTAGCATCTCCGGCGCCAGGGCCGCTTCAGGGGATCCCTGGCAAATCAGGGAGCGGTTGAGACACAACACGCGGTCACAGTAGCGGGACACCATCTCCAGGTCGTGGGAGACCTGCAGGATGGCCCAGCCCAGGGAGCGGCGCAGCTCTTCCAATAGCCGATAGAATTCTCCTTCGCTGAGGCTATCTAGACCAGCGGGGGCCTCGTCCAGCACCAGCAGCCGCCGCGGCCAGACTAGACAATAGGCCAACAACACCCGTTTGAGCTCGCCGCCGCTCAGTTGACCCAGGGGCTTAGAGGCCAGGTGCAGAGCCTCGGCCCGTTGCAAGGCTTTCTGGACGGCCTCCTGCCGAGCAGCTCGCTGCTGCCAGGGCCAGCGGGGCCTAAGGGATCCCCAGCCCAGGGCAACAAACTCCGCCACCGTCAGGGGAATGGCGGGGTTGAAGTGCAAGCGCTGCGGCACATAGGCAAGCTGCTGCCGCACTTTCTGGGGCAAGTACCCCGACAGACGCAGCGGCTCCCCTAGGATGTAAACCGAGCCACACTGCCGCGGCAGGATGCCCAAGATGGCCTGCACCAAGGTGCTCTTGCCGGCGCCGTTGGGGCCAACAATGGCCGTGTGGGATCCCGCCGCCAGCTCAAACGAGACATTCTGCACCGCCAACTGGGATCCCCGATAGACCGTCAGCCCCTCCACCCGCAGGACAACCTCGTCAGAATGGAAGCTCATCGCCCCCTTGCCAGCAGGTGCTCGAGAGCAGCCTGACCCACCAAGGGCAACTGCAGGGGAACCCAGGCCTTCTCTTTCTCGAAGGCGGAGACCAGGTTTTCCACGTTCTGCCGCAGGATGGTTAGGTAGTACTCCGGCTCGATCCCCTCTGGGCCAGCGGTTTCGAGGGGATCGAATACGCGGACTTGTACCCCCAGATCCCGGGCCAAGACCTCAAAGGGGTTGTCCTTCCCCACTTGTGGCTCCACCAGGATTGTCTTTAGGCCCGACTGCCGCACCGTCTCCATCACCCGGCGCACATCTTCCGGAGAGGGGCTGGCTTCCGGGATCTCCACCAGGAACTCCGCTTTGAGGTTGTAGCGCTCGGCAAAGTATGGGGCAAAGTCGTGGAAGACCACAAAGCTCCTGCCGGCGAAGGGAGCTAATTTCTGCTCGATTTCTTTATCCAAAGCTTCCAGTTGCTCGATAAAGGCAGCGGCATTGGCGCGGTAGATCTCTGCCCCTTCTGGATCGACAGCAATGAGGCCATCGCGGATGTTTTCCACCTGCTGAATGGCCCGCCTGGGATCCAGCCAGATGTGGGGGTTCAACTCGCCGTGAGAGTGCCCGTGACCATGAGAATGGCCATGGCCGTGGCTGTGACCATGAGAATGGCCATGGCTGTGGGAGTGGCCATGCTCTGGCTCCTGGGTCTGCAAAGTCGGGATCCCTTGGCTGCTGTCAATGATGCGCAGCTTCGGATTGCCGGCGTTGGCAATCAATCCCTCCAAAAAGGTCTCCATTCCCAACCCGTTGATCACCAGCACATCCGCCTGGGACAGCAGGCGCGCATCCTCGGGTCGAGCCTGAAAGTCGTGGGGCCCCATCTGGGGAGGGATCAGGGGTTTCACCTCGGCCCGCTCCCCGGCCACGGCGCGGGTAAATTGCGTTATCGGCAGGATTGTGGTCACCACCTGCGGAGGGGTGGATCCCCGTTGGGCCCGGGACTCTTCTTGGCGCATCTGCAAGCTGCCCAGGATCCCGACCGAGAGGGCCGCCACCAGCGAGACCAGCGATCGCACGGGTCGGGCCGAACGCAGAGAGTTATTAGCCATGAGTCCTAATACCTCACAAGACGACAGAGACAGCAGCGTCGGAAGCGCCTGACTCCTGGAAAGCCAAGGCCCGCTGCTGCAGCAGCGAAAACATACTCACCAGGCCGTTGCTGCGGGAAGGGCTAAGGCTGAAGTTGAGGCCCATCTCCCGCACAAACTCCAGGGAAACCCCCAAAATTTCCTCTGGCGCTAGGCCGCTCAACCCCTCCACCAAAATGGCCACCAAGCCCTTGACCAACTGGGCATCGGCATCTCCCTGGATGTAGACCTTGCCGTTCCTTAAGTCGGTGGCCAGCCACACCCGCGAAGCACAACCCCGCACGAGATTCTCCTCTGTTCGCTGGGAATCGGGGAAAGGGGGCAGGCGCTTGGCATAGGCCAGCAGCAGCTCGTACTTCTGACGAGAAGTTCTGGCCTTTTGAAAGCGACCCACAATCTGCCGCAGAGCTTCGGGCATCAACCCACTTGCCTGAATGAGAATGATAATCAAAAGTCATCGTAGCACGCCGCCTCAGAGCCTGCCGAGGAGAAGCACTAGGTGTGGCGATGGGGGGATCCCTATATAGCTTGGCTGGCGCGCACAATGGGGCCGGCATTGGCCAGGGTCCAGCGCAGTGCTTCTTGGTTAATCTGTTCGGCAGCGGCGCCGTCGTGGGCAGCGATGGCCTTCAGGAGCCGGCGGTGAAACTCCAGCGACTCCTGCATCTTGCCTTCCACGTGGTAGGCCAGCCGCAGGTAGCGCTCGGCGTGCTCGCGCAGATTCCGGATTCGCTGGATCAACTGTTCCCGACCGGTGATGGCGTAACATCGCAGACGAAAGTGCCACTCTTGGCGCAGATAGGTCCACAAATCCTCGTCCTCGGCCAGCGTGGCAATGGCAGCCAGGAGTTGTTGCAGCTCACCCACGTCCGAGGGCGTAGCTCGCTCCGCAGCCAGACGCGCCGCCAGCCCTTCCAGCCCGATGCGCATGGCATAGAGCTCTTCAAATTCCTCCCAACTGAGGGGCACCACCCGCACCCCATAGTTGGGAACAAACTCAACCAGGTGTTCCTGGCTCAACATGCGCAGAGCCTCGCGGACAGGGGTACGGCTGACGCCGAAAAGAGAGGCCAACTGCTCCTGGCGCAGCCACTCGCCCGGCTGCAGCTTGCTGCTCAAGATCATCTCCCGCAGCTTGCTGTACACCACCTCCTGCGGCCTTTGCCCGCCCTTGGCCGGTCGGAGTTTGAGCTTGCCTTGAGCCAGCAGGTCGGCTGATTTGGCCCAACGCCTACCAGGCCGCCCTTTGGCTGGGGTGCCGTCGTTTCCTGTAGCCATCTGTGCTCCTGCTGGTTGATCCCTGGTGAGCGCGCAGGCTTGCTATTGGAAAGTGGCTGAACAAAGTTAGGAGAGGCTGTAAGGTTATGCACTATCCGGCAGGGATCCCGCGGCCTGCTTCAACTCTGGAAAGCATACGACAAAAGCGGGGGGAGTTGAAGTTGGCTGCCGGCAAAGGTGGGATCCCCTAGTGGCGGTGGCAAGGCCGGCCAATGACAGAGAGGACGCGGCCTGGCTTGGCCCGAACGGGGTAGCTTTGCCCCAGGATAACCGGTCGGTCGTGCAGAAGCGTGACTTTGCCTGCGCCTATCAATTCCCCGGCGATCTTAAAGACATCGCCTCCGAACTCAACGGCTGTGGGCACGAACTGCCCTGCCTCCATCGATTGGCCAACTTCGGGCAAAAGCTCCAGATCCCCGCTGCGAACTGCTACCTGCACCACCTGGCCATCGCACTGCCAGGGAATGTTCGCCTCTACTCCGGGGGCAAGGCGTACGCGGCCAGGTCCAAGACGTTGGGCAGAAAACACCGCTGCCCCCCCGAAAAACTGAGCCACAAAAGCGCTGGCCGGGGCTTGCCAGAGCTCCTGGGGCGTCCCGAATTGCTCCAGCTTGCCCGCCTGCAGCACCGCCACCCGGTCGGCAATGGCCAGGGCCTCTTCTTGGTCGTGGGTAACAAACAGGGTGGTGACCCCACTGGCCCGCAACAGGGCTTGCAGGTCGGCCCGGATGGCCGCCCGCAGTTGCGGATCCAAAGCCGCCAGCGGCTCGTCCAGCAACAGCACCCGCGGCGACACGGCCAGAGCCCGGGCAATGGCCACCCGCTGCCGCTGACCCCCAGAAAGCTGGGTAACTGGACGATCGGCCAGCTCGGCAATGCGGCAGAGCTCCAGCATCTCGGTGACCCTCCGGCAGATGACAGGCCTGGGGATCCGCCGCATGCGCAATCCAAAAGCCACGTTGTCGCGAACGTTGAGATGCTCGAACAGGGCATAGCTTTGGGGCACCCAGCCCACCAAGCGCTTCTCTGGCCCCAGGGAGCTTGTGTCGGCGCCGTCGATGAGAAGGCGGCCTTCGGCGGGGATCAGCAGGCCGGCCACCAAGCGCAGCAGAGTGCTTTTGCCACAGCCGCTGGGGCCAACCAACACCACAATTTCTCCCGCCGGCACCTGCAGGCTAATGTCTTCGACCACTAGGCGTCCGGGGATGTAGGCGTAGGCAATCCGGTCAAAGACGACAGAAGCAGGGGTGGTCATGCTTGTCCTACCTTGCTACCGCCCAGTCGCTCGATGGCAATGGCAGCGGGCACGACGAAGAGAAGAAAAAGGGCAGTCATGGCCGCTGCCACCTCCACCCGATTGGTGATGTAGGCAGAATACAGCTCGATGGGCAACGTTTTGTTGAGAGGGGTGAAGAGAAAGAAAGAGACGTTGAACTCTCCCATGGAGAGGGTGAAGACCAGGAGCAAAGCGGCCAACAGGGCGCTGCGGATCGAGGGGAGCGTTACATGCCATAAGCGTTGCAGGAAAGTGGCGCCCAGGGTGCGGGCCACCGCCTCTTGCTCCAGCAATGCCCCTTGGGCCAGAGCCGGCACCAGCGTGGCCACCAGAAACGGCAACGTGTAGATCACCTGGCCGAGCAGGAGAAGGATCCCGCTGGCGCGAGCTGCCGGGTAGGCCAGGATCAAGGCCAGGGCAATGGCGATGCCGGGAATGGCCAGCGGCAGATTGATCAGGGCCATCAGAACCTGCCGACCCACAAAGCGCCGCCGCGCTATTAGCCAAGCTGCCGGCAGGCCGACGGCCAGGTTGATCCCCAGCACAAGGCCCGCCAGCCGCAGGCTGAAAAAAGCATAGGGTCGCACCGTTTCCCATCCCTCCTGCAGCCACTTGCCGGTGATCCCGCCGGCCCAAACCCCCAGCGGCCAGTTGGCTGTGGTAGCCACCAGCAGCAGCAAGGGCAGGGGCGCCAGGCACAAGATCGCCGCCGCCCAGGTAAACCCCCGCCCAATGGCCAGGACGGGATCCCCTTGCGACCGGGGAAACAAGGGCTTCATGGCCGCGGCCCCCTAGATGATCCCGCTGCGGGGCGCTGTGGCTGCAGGGCCTGCTCGGCAACCTGGCCCAGGCCCACCAGAATGGCTGTGGTGAGCAAGGTCAGGACAATGCTCAAGCTGGCAGCCCGTCCCGGCTGAAAGCTTTCTGTGAAGGAAGCAGCGATCTCCAGCGGCAAGACGCGAAAGCCACGGCTGAGGGTGGCCGCCGTGCCAAAAGCCCCAAAGGCAGTGGCCAAGCTGACGCTGGCAGCGCCGAGCAAAGCCGGCAGGAGCGCCGGCAACAGCACGTGCAAGTACACCTGCAAAGGTGTCGCTCCCAACGTACGGCTCACCTCGATCACCTCCTGAGGAAGGGCAGCCACCGCCCCCCGCAACACCAACACAACCCGCGGGATCTGAAAGTACAGATACCCCAGCAGCATGCCCCCAAAGGTGTAAGCCAAGCTCAGTTGCCGCTCGCCCGTCAGCAGCAAAAAAAGCTGGGGCACCAGGCCCGTCCTCCCAAAAAACAGGATGACGAAGAACCCGATGACAATCCCCGGCAGGCTAAGAGGAATGCTCAAGGCCACAGCCAGGGCATGGCGGTGGGGATCGGCGGAGCGCTCGATGTAGATGGCTACGGGAAAGCACAGGATCAAAGCCAGCAGCGTAGAGGCAAGAGCAATCCAGATGCTGTTGAGCAAGGCGCGGCGATAGGCAGCCGAGGTAACCACCGCCCCGTAGTTCTCCAGCGTCAGGCTCCCGCCGTTCTCTTCCAGCAAGCTCTGGCGCAGCAGCACAACCAGCGGGATCAACAGCCCCAGCGCGTAGAGGAGAACAAGCGGTGCAGCCAGCCACCGCGGCCCCATCGCCGCCAACCTCAAAGGAGAGCGAAGTCCCGTGCCTGGGATCACCGCATGACCTCAGCTTTCCAGCGTTCGTTAAATTGCTCTTGCACGGCGCGCATTTGCGCGAAATCGGGCACAGTCACTTTTGCATAGGCGCTGTCCGGAAGCATCTTGGCGGCAATACCGGGATCCACACTCACCTGCCGCACGGGCCGCAGGTAGCTCTTGGCAAACAAAGCCTGCCCCTCGTTCGAGAGGGTGAAGTCGATTAACTGCTTACCCCCTTGCGGGTTGGGCGCCCCTTTGACCAGGCCGATGACATAGGGGATGGCCAGGGATCCCTCGCAGGGGATGACGACTTCAACGGGGGCGTTTTCGTTGTTTTTGAGCTGGTAGCCGTTGAAATCGGCGTCGATCAAAATGGGGATCTCGCCCTGTTGAACCAGGGCAGTGGCCGTCTGGGCCGGCAGCTGCAGGTCATTGGCCTTGAGCTGAGCCAGGTATTGGATGCCGGGATCCCAGTTCTCCAGCGTGCCTCCCAGGGCCAGGTTGGCAGCCGTGGCCACCGAATACCCGATGGCCGCCTGGGTGGGATCCAGAAAACCGACCTTGCCCTTGTACTCGTTCTTCGTCAGGTCAGCCCAGCACTGGGGCATGGGAGTGTTGCCCAGCACCTTGGTGTTGACCAAGAAGGCTACCGCACCCTGATGGATCGTCATCCAGCGGCCCTCGGGATCTTTGAGCCCTGCCGGGATCTCCGCAAATCCCGCCGGCTTGTAGGGCTCCAGCAACCCGGCTTCGGCAGCCTGAATGCCGAACACGATGCCAAAGTAGGCCGTATCCGCCTGAGGAGCCGCGGCTTCCGCCTTGAGGGCAGCCAGGGTTTGGCCGGAGTTTTTGGGATCCGAAGGAGCTTGTAGGCCAGTTTTAGCAGAGAAAGTTTTGAGCACCTCGCCCCAGTTGGCCCATTTCTCCGGGCTGTTGTAGGCCACCACCAAGGCAGCGCGCCCGCCAGTCGGCGCCCCCGTTACCGGAGGAGCCGAGGTGACCACTGCCCACGTGGTCAACACAGCGGCGATGGGGAGACCGATCAGGGGAAGCTCAGCCAGCTTTTTCATGGGACGACCTCCTTGCGCGAATAAGTGTATGCGCTTATTAGCAGGCTACACGGCCAAATTTAAGTTGACGTTAAGAGCCGGCCCCATCTCTACAGGGCTCTTCAAGAGAAAGGGAATCCTGAGAAACAGGAAGGGAGATCTTTCCGTGTCGCTACCGCGCCGAGCGATAGCCACCACTCACTCCTCGAGGTGAGAGAACCAGTTGCCAAAGCTGGCTGGCTCGGGCCTTGAAGCTGCCGGCGCTCATCAGCAGGTAAAGCCGCCACATGCGGCGGAAGCGCTCGTCGTAGCGACCAGCCAGTTGGGGCCATGCCCGCTCAAAATTGGTGTGCCAGGCTTTTAAGGTGGTCACGTAGTTAGTCCCAAAGTTGTGCCAGTCTTCCAGCACAAACAGACCTTCAAAGGCCGCCGTGATGAGGCCAGGTGAGGGCAGCATCGAGTTGGGAAAAATGTAGCGCTCAATCCACGGATCCCGCCCCTGGTAGGCAACGTTGGCGCCGATGGTGTGGAGAAGAAACAAGCCATCCTCTTTGAGAAGGCGACGGACTACCTGCATAAATGTTCGGTAGTTGCGGTAGCCCACATGCTCAAACATGCCAACAGAAAGGATCCGATCAAACTTTCCTTGCGTCTGGCGATAGTCTTCCAGCCGGATCTCTACCGGTAGGCCGCGGCAGCGTTCGCTGGCCAGCTTGGCCTGCTCTTGCGAGACGGTGATGCCCACCACCTGCACCCCATAGCGCTCGGCCAGGTACTGTGCCGTGCCTCCCCAGCCACAGCCGATGTCGAGCACGCGCATGCCGGGCTGGAGATCTAGCTTGCGGGCAATGAGATCCAGCTTGGCTTCCTGGGCTTCGTCGAGGGTTTGTGCCCCCCCATCCCAATAAGCACAGCTATAGATCAGGCGGCGATCCAGCATGGCCTCGTAGAGGTCATGGCCAAGGTCGTAGTGGCGCTGGCCAACCACAAACGCTCCCTTACCCCGCTGGCGGTTGATGAGGCGACTGTCCAAGGCAAGCAGGAGCCGAACCGGCCAGCCCACTTGCTCCACTGCCTGACCGGTGAGGAGACGACAAACCAACTCGTCAATAGCCTCACAATCCCACCACCCCTCCAGGTAGGCCTCGCCAAAGCCCAGGGATCCATAGAGCAGGCAGCGCAGGTAAAGCCGCTCGTCGTGGACTTGCAGATCCCAGGGCCGCGAGCCATTGACGGCTATATCGGCAGCACTCAAGAGCCTAAGCCCATATCGGCGGGCCAGCCAATGCCAGATGCTAAGGCTTTTCCTCATCTCCAGGAACCCCTTGCTATAGGCAAGCCTGGTGAGCGCAACCAGCAATGTATTGCTCAGCTATTAAACCGCAGCTTCTTCATCCTGTCACTTGGCAGCAGCTCAGGACATTTCTGCCTATCGGCTTCTAGCTTCTGTTGTTGGTGCCAAAGTCAGGGATACAGCACCAGAGGGAAAACTTATTTTGATAAGAGCTTTACTGGCGGGGTGGTGTGGGTTTTGCCCAAACACGCCGTACATTCCAGCAGGTGCCAACTCTAGAAAAGGATGGCTTTAAAGTTAAACTTTTTCCGGAATCGAGTGCAATTGGATTACAAGTGCGAGGAAATAAATTCTATACCTACAAGCACCATACACCTGACTATAACTGACCCTATTCGAGAAAGTGCAGGCATTGCTGCAGGGCGCGCTGCACCGAGCCCAGGTAGCCCTCTCCGAACAAGTTGAGATGGTTGAGCCAGTGGTAGAGCTGGTAGAGAGGCTTGCGGTGGGGATACCCCTCGTTCAAGGGATAGGCCTGCTGATAAGCCTGATAGAACGCCGGCGGAAAACCGCCGAACAGCTCTGTCATCGCCAGATCTGTCTCCCGATCCCCGTAGTAGACGGCTGGGTCGAAGATCACGGGGGATCCATCGGCCAAGGCCCCGTAGTTGCCCCCCCACAGATCTCCATGTAGCAGAGCGGGTTCCGGCCTATAGTCCTGAAAAAACGCTTCCAGCTTCGCCATCACCCGTTCGGCTTGGGTCACCCACGTGCCGCGGTATCCCCGTTGGCAGGCCAGCTTGACTTGGTAGAGCAGCCGCTGTTCCCGATAAAAGTCCGGCCAGTTTGGCCGCCAACTGTTGATTTGCGGCGTGGAGCCGATGGTATTGTCGCGATCCCAGCCATAGCTCCCGTTGGGAGACAAGGTGCGATGCAACTGGGCCAACTGGGATCCCAAGAGACTGGCCGTGTGGGGACGGGGCGAGGTTAGCTCCAGGTACTCCAGCACCAAGTAGGCTTGGCTTCCTACGGATCCCCAAACAATGGGTCGAGGCACCCGAATGGCGTGGGCAGCCGCCAGGGTTTGCAAGCCCGCCGCTTCTGCCGCAAACATCTCCAGCGCCCTCTCTCCCCCACGGGCCAATTTGACGAAGTAGTCTCTCGACCCTTCTGTAAGAGGGTTTTGGGGAGCGCAGGAAAACCGATAGGTGGCGTTGATGCTGCCCCCGCCCACAGGACGATACCGCAGGGGCTGGATGGGATCCCCTGTCGCTTGCGAAAGGTGCTGGGCAATGGCTTGCCAAAGAGTTTGCATCAACAGCAAAAGTTAGTTGTTGGGGGAAAACAGGTACTTAATTGACATATTCTCCATAGCTTGCCTCAGACTCTCCGCCACAGCCCATCCGTTGCTGACCAGGACGCCGTTCGCCTGCTCTCATTTTGATCTTGAATTGATCTTGAAACTGATTTTTCTCCTTGCCTAGTGCCTGCTGGGCCAATGTCGGGTAGAGTTGGCGATAGCCATCCTGATGTCGGTTAACGCTTATGAATAGCCCGAACCCGGATCGCGATCCCGCCTTTTCACCCCGCGCTCAGCAGGGCAGTCTGGGTTGGAGCCTTGGCTTGTTTTTCGGATCCCTGGCTTGGGCAGGATGGACAAGTCAACCGCCAACTTGGGCTCAACCGGTCGAGCAGCAACCGCAAGAGGAAGTCTTTGTGCTGGAGCGCAACATCGATCCTGGGGCGCAAATCCGGGTGCGTAACGAGCTGGTCAAGATCTGTGGCGACTATCGCTGCGAAGGCTATCGCTTTGCGGTGCGGGTGCCGATTGGCCCTGAAGATACTCTGGAAACTCTGCTGGGGCGGCTGGATGCTGAGATGCGGCGGGAGGTGGATCGGGTGTTTCAAACTCGGCCCGATCTCAATCGGGTCATCGTCGATGGCTATGTCTTTTCGGGAACTCCCGCTTTTGTTGGCCGAGAAGTGCTGTTGCAAACGATGTTTGTTCCCCGTCACCGTTGGCAAGTGGGTCGCTTGGGGCCAGAGCAAGACGCGATTTTCTACGCCGAGCTGCTGCCCCAGGTGACGCCTTTTCTCACTCCATCCCCAACCCCCACGCCCGCACCTGGGCCTGTACCCGGAGAGGCTGTGCCCCCTCTGCCCCCAGCTCCTGTGGCAACGCCTACCCCTGAAGAAACCCCAGCCGCTCCACCGCCGCCGGGGGGTGTGATCGAACGGCAGCCCATTCGGCCTTGAGGGGGTTGCTCGCTTTAAATGCCCTCTGGGTCGAGAGGGATCCCACCATTTTTGCCCTCAGTCTGTTGCCGTTGGAGCTGGGGTGGGGTTGAGTCCTGGGTCGCCGTGATCTAGGCTTCAAAATTAGGAGGGATCCCCTCGGTTGATGGCTTGACTGGATCGGTGTCGGCGGCATGGCAGGACACAGCAAATGGGCCAACATTAAACGGCAAAAGGCCCGTGTAGATGCCAAAAAGGGCAGCCTATTTACCAAACTTTCGCGGGCCATTATCGTGGCGGCTCGCAGCGGCTTGCCAGATCCGGATGGGAATTTTCAGTTGCGGGCGGCGGTGGAGAAAGCCAAAGCGGCGGGGATGCCCAGCGAGAACATCGAACGGGCCATCGCCAAGGGAGCCGGCAACTGGAGCGATGACAGCCCCCTGGAAGAAGTTCGCTACGAGGGCTATGGCCCCGGCGGGGTAGCGGTGTTGATCGAGGCGATGACCGACAACCGCAACCGCACGGCTGCCGAGGTGCGAGAAGCTTTCAACAAAACCGGCGGCAGCTTGGGAGAAGCCGGCTGTGTGAGCTGGATGTTCCGACAGCGAGGGGTGATCAGCCTGGAGAACGTGGCGGATCCCGAAGCCCTGTTGCTGGCGGTGGCAGAAGCAGGGGGCGATGACCTCAAGGTGGAGGGAACCAGCGCAGAAGTATACTGCGACTACTCCTTGCTCGAGCAGGTGGCCACGTATCTGAAAAAAGAGGGCTGCCAAGTGCAAGATGCCGCCATCCGCTGGATCCCATCCAATGAGGTTCAGGTGGGGGATCCCGACACCGCCAAGCTGGTGCTCACCTTGATGGAACGTCTGGATAGCCTGGACGATGTGCAAAATGTCTACGCCAATTTCGAGATCGACGAGGCGGTGATGGAAAGCCTAGCCTGAGGACACCCTTCTATTGAAGCGACAGGAAACTCTCATCAGAGCTGCATTGCCGGCCACACCTACAAACAAAACGTTTCTCTAAGTCGTTATTGCTACACAACGCTCTAACTCCCCTCTCCCTGAGGGAGAGGGGTCGGGGGTGAGGGTCATCCCTGAGGGAGAGGGGTCGGGGGTGAGGGCAACATCGCTATTGGGTAACTGACCTTGTGCTAAATGGACTACAAATTGATCCCTCACCCTGCCCTCTCCCAGAGGGAGAGGGTTCTGAGTCTTCTCCCCCTCGCCCCTTGGGAGAGGGGCTGGGGGTGAGGGTCATCCCTCAGAGAGAGGGGCTGGTGGCAAAGTGTCTTAAATCTTATTTGAAACGACCATACCCCCAGAACTTCAGCCGAGCTTAATGGCAGTGCCGGTGGCGGTGATGAGCAGCAGCACGCCGGTTTGATCGATGTTGATGGTGTCGGTGTTGATGGCGATGCCGATGACGCCATCTGCCCCCAGGCGTTTGGCTCGCCGCTCCAGCTCTTCTATGGCTTCTTTTTGGCCTTGCTCGAAGACGCGCTCGTAGGCTCCCGTGCGCCCGCCAATAATATCGCGGATGCCGGCAAAGAAATCTCGCAAGGCATTGCTGCCGTAGACCACCTCGGCGGTGACGATGCCCAGGTAGCGCTCGATC
This sequence comes from Synechococcus sp. H55.8, assembly GCF_047462375.1. Lineage (NCBI taxonomy): Bacteria > Bacillati > Cyanobacteriota > Cyanophyceae > Synechococcales > Synechococcaceae > Synechococcus > Synechococcus sp. H55.8. The sequence goes on from NZ_JANSJC010000006.1 coordinate 105,633, forward strand.
TCCACACCTTGCAGCACATCTGTGGTTGTCAGCAACATCAGCCTGCCCCCTTGGTCAACGCCTACCAGGATAGTCGGGATCGTCAACCTTCAGATCCCTCCCGATGGCCTTTGCCACGTGGTGGGGTATTGTTAACGGGATCCCCGGCCAAACCGGCGGCTGATACAATAGCTGCCCAAGAGTCAAAGACTTCTGCTTTGCCGACAGGATTCTCCCCCAAACCCGATGGCAGGCCCAATCCGAGTGGTGGGTAGTTTGAACATGGATTTGGTGGTGCAGGTGCCCCGCCATCCCGGCCCTGGCGAAACGGTGCTGGGATCCGACTACGCCACCTACCCTGGCGGCAAGGGGGCCAATCAGGCGGTGGCAGCGGCACGAGCAGGAGCCCAAGTGGAGATGTGGGGGGCGGTGGGATCGGATGGGTTTGGCCGCCTGCTGAGAGAGAACCTGGAGCAAAACGGCGTCGATACCCGTCACCTGAGGCAGTTGGAAGGGCCCAGCGGCGTGGCTCTCATCACCGTGGATGCAAGCGGGCAAAACCGGATCGTGGTCAGCCCTGGCGCCAATGGTCGCTATTTGCCAGCGCATTTGCCTCCCTTTACCCCGGTGGCTCTGCTTCTGCTGCAACTGGAAATTCCTCTGCCCACCGTGCAGGCTGCAGCAGAACAAGCCTTTGCCCAGGGGATCCCCATTTTGCTCAATCCTGCGCCCATCGCACCCTTGCCGGGATCCCTGTTGCGCCAGGTTCGCTACCTGGTGCTCAACGAAATCGAAGCCGCCGACCTTGCCCAGTCTCCTGTGGAAACGCCGGAACAAGCTCAAAAGGTGGCTCAAGAATTGCAGAAGCAGGGGATCCCAACCGTCATCCTCACCTTGGGAGGGGCAGGGTTCGTTTGGGCCGATGGGGAAGAAAGGGGCCATTGGCCGGCCCATCCCGTAGAGGTGGTGGATACCACTGCTGCCGGAGATGGTTTTTGTGGGGCGTTGGCCGCTTGTCTGGCTGCCGGGGGATCCCTGAGGGAAGCCTTGCGCTTTGCCAATGCCGCCGCTGCTTTGGCCGTAACCCGCGCGGGAGCCCAACCCAGCTTGCCCCGGCGCCCTGAAATCGAGGCGTTTTTGGCCTCTGCCCCAGAAACAGCCTAGACCAGCGCTAGCACCCGACCACAGCCGGTAACAGGATCCCTTGGGTACTGCTCAAGAGAACCTTGTCTTCCCGCGTAGGTGTGGGTTAGGAGATGAACAGACAGAAAACATCCGGTAGCTCTGACAAAGACCTGTGAGTACCCTCCTTGCTGAAGATGACGTTCTTTACCGTCAGCATGTACACAGCCTACTGACGCAACATTTGCCTGAATTTGGCCCGGTGTACACAGCCTCGAACGGCAGAGAGGCGCTGGATCTCTACCGTCAGCACCACCCCAGCTTTGTGTTGATGGATATTCGCATGCCCGAGATGACCGGGATCGAGGTGGCCCGCCAGGTGTGGTCAGAGTGCCCCAGCACACGCATCATTTTTTGGTCGCATTTTGCCGATGAAGTCTATGTGCGGGAGCTGCACAAGATTGTGCCCCCGCAAACCGTCTATGGTTACCTTTTGAAAAACTGCACCGATGAAAAATTGGTCAGCGCCATCCAAGCGGTGGTGCAGGACGAGCAATGCGTGATCGATCGGGAAGTGCGCGGGGTCGATTCCCGTTCACAAAACAAAATTACGGGTCTCAGCGATGCGGAGTATGAGGTGTTGGTGGACATTGCCCTCGGCCTCACCGACCAGGCCATTGCCGCACGGCGCTTTTTGTCCCGCCGAGGGGTCACCAACCGCCTGCGCAACCTCTACGACAAGTTAGAAGTGAGCAACGACCAAATCGAGAGCGACGAGTGGGGAACCACCTTCAGCCTGCGGGCCCGCGCCATCCGCCTTGCTTTTAAACGGGGGTTGATCAACGCCCAACTGCTGGATGAGGAGGAAGTGCATTTGGATCACTGGCTCAGCCGCTATCGATTGGATCCGTTGGACTAGTACCCAACCGGATAAAAGGGCGGGGCTTTTTCGGTCGGGCTAGCGGCGCGGAGCGCGGCCTGGTGGCCTGGATGGGGTTCAACTGGGCCAGGGGAGGCGAAAGGCACCTCGATCATCCGCTCCGGCACCAGCGGCACCATGTCGGAGCGGTCGGCAACTTCCCGCAGAGCATTGGCGATGGATTCTTGAGCCAGCAGAAACTGCCGTTCGTTGCGCTGCATCTGCTGCCACACCTGGTAACGCTGGCTCCATTGGCTTTGGGTATGCACAGTCCAACTGTAGAGGCCCAGCACCGCCAACCCCGAGACAATGGCCATGCCTGTGGAGATCTGTTGCCACCTGACCAGATGTTTTTTCCAGACGGGATCCCGACTGTGGGGATGAGCCGATTTTAAGGGCTGGGGGCGACTGACTTTGCTGGCGTGGGCAGCCGTCCTTGGGTGGCGGCGGGCAGGCAAGGTCGCGGTTTTGCTCTGCAGTGGAAAAGGGCGGCGGCCACGGCCTGTGTTCAAAGGCTGGCTGATCATAGAGTTCAAACCTCACACACACCAAGTGCCAACGTCACAACGCTAGCAATGGGTCGCTGCCGTTCGCGCCAGCGGGACGGAGTCCTTTTCCGACCCACTCTATCCGATCTGCAGCAGCTTTCCACGATGAGACGCAGGGTGCTAAATCAAACCTCCAGGCGAGGTGGAGGGCAATCACGGCGCCGCTCGGCGGGCAGCCACTCGCAGTTTGGCAGAACGGGCACGCGGATTGCGTTGCTGTTCCAGCTCGGAAGGGCACACGGGTTTGGGAGTGAGCACCTGCCAGCGGGGATCTGTGCGAAAGGCCCATTTCACCAGGCGATCTTCCAGGCTGTGGAAGCTGATCACGGCCAACCTGCCGCCGGGTTTTAACCAAGTGGGAGCCTGAGCCAGCAAGGTTTCCAAAGCCTCGAGTTCTCGGTTTACGGCAATGCGCAACGCCTGAAAGATCCGGGTGGCCGGGTGGATACGGCCTCGCCGCGCTGCCGGGGGTACCGCCTGGCAAACCACCTGGGCCAGTTGGGTGGTGGTGAAAAGGGGGCGCGACTGTTCGATGCGGTGGGCGATGCGGCGGGCAAATCGCTCTTCGCCATAGCGGGTGAAAATGTCGATCAAGTCTTCCACCGGGCGATGATTGACCCAATCGGCAGCGGTTTCCAGATCAGCACCGGGATCCATGCGCATATCCAGCGGCCCCTCCCGGCGAAAGCTAAATCCTCGCTCAGGAGAGTCCAGTTGTGGCGAACTCACCCCCAGGTCGGCCACGATGCCATCGAAGGGGATCCCCTGCCCTTGCTCATCCCGAAAGCCGTGCTGCTGCAGATCGAAATCGGCAAAGTTGAGGTGCCAGAGTCGGAGGCAACTGTCGGGGATCCCTGCTGCGGCCAAACGCGCCTGGGCCGCCCGCAGAGCTGCCGGATCCCGATCCAGCCCCACCACTCGCTCTGCTCCTCTTTGTAGCAGCACCAAGCTGTGTCCACCCCCTCCCACCGTCACGTCCAAAAAGGTGCCGCCCTGCCGTTCGCGGGACGAACTCCTTGGTTGCAGATAGGCCACCACCTCTTCAGTCAGAACGGACTCATGGTGGTAGAGAGGGATCTCCCCAAGCAGAGTTTTCGGCAAGTCCATAAGCGCAGCAGAGGGGTGGCTTCGATGCTAGCCGGGTCTTTTCCCCAGCCAAATGGATCCGTCTGTTCAGTAGGTCGGCTGAGTTTCGCCTCTATTGGTTTGTAGAGTAGAGACTGTGCTTTTATCAAGCTTTCATGATCTCAAATTATAGTCATTTCAAATAGCAACGAAACGTTTCTCTACATTGCTACGCGCCGCTCTAACTCCCCTCTCCCAGAGGGAGAGGGGCCGGGGGTGAGGGCAACATCGCTATTGGGTAACTGACCTTGTGCTAAATGGACTACAAATTGATCCCTCGTTGATCCCTCACCCTGCCTTCTCCCAGAGGGAGAGGGTTCTGAGTCTTCTCCCCCTCGCCCCTTGGGAGAGAGGGCCGGGAGAGGAGTTGGATTGGCGGCGAAGTGTCTTAATCCGGTTGGAAATGACCATACATCCAAAACCAAGAAAAGCCTGAAGTTTTAGACCCAACTTTTTGATAAAGACAACTTGATAAAAACAACAACTGCTTGGTGATTAGAAACAGTATTGCTGTAACTGAGCCAGTTCTGCCTCGCTGAGATCCTGCCACTGGCCGGGAGCAAGCCCCGTCAGAGAGAGCGGCCCCAGTCCAACGCGAACCAGCCGCAAAGTTGGGATCCCAACAGCGGCAGTCATGCGGCGCACCTGTCGATTGCGACCCTCCCGCAGCGTCAGTTCCAGCCAGGTGGTGGGGATGGAGCGGCGAAAGCGAATGGGGGGATCCCGTGGCGGCAGGTTGGGTTCCTCGGCCAAGACTTTAACCTGGGCCGGGCGCGTTTTTCGCCCTTGGATGATCAGCCCCTGTTGCAACTGTTGTAGGGCCTGGGGGGTGGGGATCCCTTCCACCTGAACCCAGTAGGTGCGCTCGTGGCCGAACTTGGGATCGATCAAGCGGGCATTGAGGATGCCATCATCGGTCAGCAGGAGCAGCCCTTCGCTGTCGCGATCCAATCGACCCACCGGATAGACCCTGGGCACCGGGATAAAAGACTTGAGCGTAGGCCGCCCCTCTTGGTCGGTAAATTGGGTGAGCACACCGTAGGGCTTGTAGAACTTGAGATAACGCATGAGGCACACAACTCATGAATTCCATCTTTCCGGATCTTTCAGCTAGGCAGAGCAGCTTCAACGGTAAGATCGAGCCTTAAGGAGCAATGTTCCTCCACCGGCAGCAGCGTTTGACGGAGCTCACCCATGACCATAGACAACAATTTACTTTGGGTTTTAGTCGGAACGGCGGGGCTCTCTCTCCTCAGTCTGGTGTACGTGCTGGTGGACGAGGGCAACAAACGCCGGCGCTACGAACAGCAAAAAGAAAAAGAAGCTGCCCAGCCACCTGCGGTTGCTCCCGAAGAAGAAGCCGCGATCCCGACTGCGCCCTCCCCTTCTGCCCCAGAGCCTGTTGCCGCCCAGCTTCCTCTTAAGGAGCAAGAAACCGCTCCCAGCCTTGAGGACTCTGCCCTCGCCCAAGAGCCGGATACGGCGCCCAGCCCGGCAGAGGAAACGCCGCAAAACACCCCCTAGGGCAAAAGTTGTATCAGATCCTGGCAAAGCCGTCTCATACAACCAGCTCTACCCCCACCAGCTAAAACAATGGACAAAGTTGACTTGCCTGAGGAGATCCTTCGCGCTTGGCTGCGGGAAGATCTGGGTCACGGCGATCTCACCACAGAGCTGACCCTGCCCCCAGGACTGAAGGGCGAGGCGGTGATTTTGGCCAAGGAGCCGGGGATCCTGGCGGGCCTGGAGATTGCCCAAAAAGTCTTCCGGCTGGCAGATCCCCAGGTAGAGTTCACCCCTTGGGTGGAAGAGGGGGCCGCAGTAGCTGCTGGCCAAGAGGTAGCTCATCTCAAGGGATCCCTGCGGGGGATTCTGGCGGGGGAGAGGCTGGCGCTCAACCTTCTCCAAAGGCTGTCCGGCATTGCCACGCTCACCCGCTCCTATGTAGAAGCTCTCCGAGGAACCTCAACCCAGCTTCTGGACACCCGTAAGACCACCCCTGGCCTACGCGCCCTGGAGAAGTATGCAGTACGAGTAGGGGGCGGCAAAAACCACCGCTTTGGCCTCTTCGACGGCATCTTGATCAAAGAGAACCACATCATTGCTACGCAACTCTGTTGCGACCGCAGCGCGGGGGGGGTTTTGACAGCCGTCAAACGGGCCAAGGAAGGCGCTCCCCACCACCTCAAGGTGGAGGTCGAGGTGCGGGATCTCCAAGAACTGGAAGAGGCGTTGGCGGCAGGCGCCGATCTCATCCTCCTGGATAACTTCACCCTGGAAGCAACTCGGGCCGCCGTCCAACGGGTGGGCGGCAAGGTTCCTCTGGAGGCCAGCGGCAACATGAACCTGGAACGGGCCCGGCAAGTTGCCGAGGCAGGCGTGAACTACGTCAGCGTCGGGGCGCTCACCCACTCCGCCAAGGCCTTGGATCTCTCTTTGCTGGTGGTGCCGCCCTGAGACACGCTCTCGCGGGGCACTGCTTTTGATGCTAGCTTGAGAAGACAACCTGGGCTCGGCTCCGTCCCGCTGTTACGAAAGGCTTCTCTTGCCGGCTCAGATGCTTCTCCAAAGCGGAGTTGACCACCTGCGGGAGCTATGCTCTGCCCAAAAAGTGCTCCGCTCCAGCTCACAGAGGAACAAAACCGTTAGGAAGTAATGGAAGGAGAAACCCTGTTGCGAGGCAACGCTGCTGCGACCGTCCGGGAAATTGCTCAGCTCAAACAGGAGAGACAGGCGGTTATTCTTGCTCATTCCTATCAGCTCCCCGAAGTGCAGGAGGTGGCGGACTTTGTGGGAGACTCCTTGGGACTGGCTCGCGAGGCGCAGAAGACCAACGCCCAGGTCATCGTCTTTGCCGGCGTCCACTTTATGGCTGAGACGGCGGCCATCCTCAACCCGGAAAAAACGGTGCTGCTGCCGGATCTGGAGGCGGGCTGCTCCTTGGCCGATAGCATCTGCCCCGAAGATGTGCTGCGCTGGAAAGAGGCCAACCCAGAAGGCCTGGTGGTTGCTTATGTCAACACTGCCGCCGCGATCAAGGCCCTGGCCGATGTCTGCGTAACCAGCGCCAACGCGGTTCAAGTGGTGGCCAGCCTGCCCCCGGATCGCCCCATCTTTTTTGTGCCAGATATGTTCCTGGGGGCCCACGTGGCGCAGGTGACAGGCAGGGAGTTGGATTTGTTTCCCGGCGAGTGCCACGTGCATGTCGGCATTCGGGAAGAGCACCTCAAGGCGATGGTGGAAGAGCATCCTGGGGCAGAGTTCCTCATTCACCCCGAATGCAGTTGTGGCTCCAGTTGTCTGTTTCTCAAACCCGATGCCAAGCTCCTTTCCACCGAGGGCATGGTGCGCCATGCCAAGAGTTCGCCCTGCCGGGAGTTCGTGGTCGCCACCGAGGTGGGCATTCTCCACCGCCTGAAGAAGGAAGCCCCCGACAAGACGTTCATCCCTGTGAAGGCGGATGCCGTCTGCGAGTACATGAAGAAGATCACCCTGGAGAAGATCCGCCGCTCCCTGCTGGAGATGCGCCCCGTGATCCGGGTGCCGGAGGCGGTGGCTGCGAAGGCCCGCCAGTCCATCCTGGCCATGCTGGCGATCCCTGCCGGGGCCTAGAGGTGAGGCGCAAGGACTACGTGCCGCCCTTGCAAGAGGGTCTGTCGGGAACTGCAGCGCTATCGCGATGGGAAACGGATCTGCTGATCCTGGGAGCCGGGGTGGCGGGAGTGTACGCAGCCCTGTGGGCGGAAGCTGAGGGAGCAAGAACCCTGGTGGTGAGCAAGGATCCCTTGCCCTCTGGCTCTACGCCTTGGGCGCAGGGGGGGGTGGCTTTTCCTCTGGACGCGACGGATGTGGCGGCCCATCTCCAGGACACCCTGCAGGCAGGCCGCGGCCTGGTGGAAGCAAAGGTGGCCCGCTCCATCTTGCAGGAAGCGCCCTTTCACCTGGAGAAACTTTTGTCTTGGGGACTGCCTTTCCATCCCGAGCCGGTGCGAGAAGGAGGCCACTCGCGGGCACGGGTGCGTCACCTGGGGGGGGATCGCAGCGGGCTGTGGCTGCTCAGAGGCCTGTTGGCCCGTCTCAGCAGGCCGCCTTTGCAGGGCTACACGGCTCTCAGCCTTTTGCTGGCGGGAGACAGAGTGGCGGGAGCCCTGCTTCTCGGCCCTGAAGGGCCGGTACAGGTGAAGGCCGGGGCGGTTCTCCTGGCTACGGGAGGATTTGGCAGCCTCTTTCCCATCTCCACGGCTCCACCGGGGGCCAGCGGCGATGGAATGGTGCTGGCCTGGCGCGCCGGAGCCATCTTGAGGGATCTGGAGTTTGTGCAATTTCACCCTACGGCCTTGCCCAATGGGGCACTGGTGAGCGAGGCCGCCAGAGGGGTAGGAGCGGTTCTGCTCAACGCCTGGGGGGAGCGTTTCATGCCTCGCTATGCGGAGCTGGGCGAGCTGGCGCCGCGGGATGTGGTGGCCCAGGCTGTTTTCTGGGAGCGGCAGCGGACGGGGGCGGTCTACCTCGACCTGCGCAGCATTGAGCATTTGGGGGAACGCTTTCCCACCATCGTCGCCTCTGCCCGCGCCTTGGGGCTGGATCCCACAACAGATCTTCTCCCAGTCGCTCCTGCGGCTCACTACGTGATGGGTGGGGTACGCACCGACGCTGGCGGCTTCACCAGCTTGCCGGGCCTCTATGCAGCGGGGGAGGTGGCTTCCACGGGCTTGCATGGGGCCAATCGCCTAGCTTCCAACAGCCTTTTGGAAGGGCTGGTCATGGGCAAGCGGGCCGCTCTGGCCGCCTTGCAAGATTTACACGGCCCCCCTCGGCAGCCCCAGGCACTACCTGTGCTCACTGCGCCACCCTCTCTTCTCCCCAAGCTCAAGCCGCAAGTGGGAGAAGCCCTGGGCGTGGTGCGGGAGGGCGAGCGGCTGCGAGCTTTTCTGGCTTTTGCAGAAGCCCTGCCCCTAGAGGAGAAGCCCTGGGCCAGCCGGGAAGAGGCGGAGGCCGGCAGTCTACTTTTGCTCGCTCGCCTGGTGGCACAGGGGGCGCTGCTGCGAGAGGAAAGCCGAGGGGCCCATTTCCGAGAAGATTTTCCCCAGGAAGGGGAGCCTTTTCACACCGAAGTGTGCGGCTCAACCCTTTGTCGAGTACCTGCAGGTTGAGTGGTTTGTCTTTGCCAGGAGCGAGCTATCCGCATCCTAGCCGCAGAATTGAACCCTTTGCTGAATGAAGGCTGAATGAAGATGAAATGGGTTTGAGAGTTATAGTTATTTAATTCAATTCAAATAGCAATGAAAGGTTTTTTGTCGCGCCGTTGTTGCTACGCAACGCTGCCGCGAACGCGCCGGCGACGCGGAGCGCTATCCCTAGCCCCTCTCTCCCTCTGTCTTTTTCCGCGAGCGAGTTGAGCTTGTTTTCTTGGCACTGGCAGATGCTGTGGATTTTTTGGACGATTTCTGCTTACTGGGAGGCGGCGCTGTAGGAGTTAGAAAAAAAACTTCTTTTAGGGCATCTAATTTTTTGCCTCGCGTAATTCTGCATCCTAGCTTGGTTATGGGAGTTAAGTTCTGCCACCAGCTCCTATCTGCCTCTGCAATTCGCGCGGCTGCAATGGTTACATCAACTCCCTTGAGGGGGGTGCCGGGCTGCTCGGCCAGGTATCTCAGCGCAGCCAAGATAGTTTCCCTAGAAGCCTCCGTCAAATTTACCTTCGGAACCATTTCTCTAGTGAGAACTTGGGCCTGCTCCACCTGCTCCGGGGCTGGGTCAACAATGATACACCACAGCCTCTCCAACCCGGCTTCTTGAGCAACTGCATAGACAAAATGGTTGCCAATGGCCTTGTACTGGTAGTCGCTAGCCTCAACCACCAGCAGCGGCACCCAATTGTGCCCTCCTGTTGCCCTTAACTGAGCGGCTGCTGCAGTAACCAAGAAAGAGGGAGCGGAAAACCCCTCGGCAGGCGTAATGCTCTCGAGGGGTAGGTTGACCAGCTTGCCGAGATCGGAAAACTCACTCATCGATAAAGTACTCGCCGGCGAGACTTTGGTAGTATTCTAAGATCCTTTTGTCCCTAAAAACAGCAGGAATTCGAGCGAAAGTGGCAGAAGATATCACTGCATATTCAGGTATCTTAAAAATGCTTTTGTCTTCATTGCCCTTCTTAAAACGCGGCCAAAAATACGAAACTAAACATACATCCTGGCTGATAAACTTTCCTATTTCTTCATTTGCTAGTTCAATAGTATGTTGACTTCCCGAAGAGACTCCATTAAAAAAGATAGGCAAAGCGATAGGGCCTCCGTCGTGTCGTGATTTAACAGTCTCTGGAATGAATTTGGTAATTACTCTAACAGCATTATTTAAAGAAGACAGATCGCCAGGTCGGGTAGGTATCAAAATAACGTCGGCAGCAAAAAGTCCACTTTGGCTGAAGTAAAGCCACTGAGTTGGGCAGTCGATTAGGATGTAGTCATACTCATGACGAAGGAGGGCAAGCAGATCCCGAAGGCGCCTGGTTCCTTTCTGGATATAGGCTGCATTTTCGCTGTCGGTCAGTTTCTCCAGCTCAGGGTCTCTTGGAATGAGGTCAAAGAAAGAAAAGATTTTTTGCTTAGCCTGGATCCTATATGGCTTAACAATAGCGTGGACGTCTATCCTGGGATCCTTTAAACACTGCGTTAGTGTAACTTCTCCAGGAGTAGCTCCCAAGCTTCTTGTCAAATCTCCTTTGGAATCAAATCCCAAGCTTCTTGTCAAATCTCCTTGGGAGTCAAAGTCAACAGCTAAGACTTTTTTCCCTTTATATGCTAATGCTCCTGCAAGGTTAATAACCGTTGTTGTTTTGCCCACACCGCCTTTATTGTTGTACACACATATGGTCAAAGCGCGCTCGTAGTTTTCTATCTTGTTTCGTAAATCATGCACGATGTTCTCAATGTTATCCAGGTTGATAGCAAGGTTTGCTGTAACAGGGTGAACAACCTTCCCGTGTCTCCTCCAGAGCTGGATGTAATTTGCATTGGTAATTATTCCCCACCTTGCTGATTTGCAATGCTCTCCAAGCAAGTACCTTTTTATTTGATCTACTGCATCTCTACAGGCAGCGGATCCCTCACTAAGATTGACTGTCCTGGACTTAACTTCCAAGAGAAGGTATGGGTTTTTCCTAGAGTTGAAGAAGATGTCTGTATGTTGTGTGTTTTTTCTAGCCGCAAAGTCTACTTCTCCGCACCCTGTTTCAAACTCAGGCCTAATCTCCAGGTCTCCAAAGCCTAGCTCATGGAGCAAGGGGATAGCGAAATGTTGGACAATGACTTGCTCCTTGCCCTCGGTGGGGGATATCCTCTCAAGCTTCTCTCGGAGGGGGATAGCACTGGTCATAGACTGAAGGGATCCCAATGTGCCCCTCAGCCTAGCAGTTGCTTGGCTCGCTCTGCCAGCGCCTGGGCCGTTAGGCCGTTGTAGTCCATGAGTTCGGCAGGGGTAGCGGTGGTTTCGCCGCGTTTCCAGGCAAAAAGATCGCGCGGGCCGGTGTAGCGCAACAACAGGGGCTCCAACATCAGGCTGGATCCGCCAGTCACGCCGATAAGGGCTGCGCCGGCAAACCAAGCGGCAAACTCCTGGTCAGACATGAACTCCCCATCGGGTTGGGCACAGGTGGGCCAGGCTATATCGCTGGGGCGATAGAGACGGCGAGGGTTGACCACCGAGACAATTTTGCTGCCGATCCCCTGGGCCTGGAGCTGTTCAGCCGCCGCAAAGACTGGCAGAAGGATCATATCTCCCACCACGGCAAAGACCACAGTGCGGGATCCAGGCAGTTCCTGCAGCACAGTGCAGCCCTGCTCCACGGCTTGGCGCGCTTGTTCCAGGGTGGTGCGGATGGGCAGGGGGGTTTTGCTGGCAAAGATCGGGATCCCTTTGTTGAAGGTCGATAAGGCCCACTCGTAGGCGGCTTGGGCACAGTTGGCGTCGGGGGGAAAGAGGGGGAAGATGTTGCCGTTGCGCATCATAGCCGCCAGGTAGGCCTCGATTTCCGGGCGTTGGTGGGTCCAGCCGTTGCGTCCCTGTTCCAATGCTCCAGCTGTGAAGAGGGCAATAGCGGCAGGGGTGGGGCGGCGCAGCTCGGCCATCGCCTGGGTTACCGTCTGCCAGATGGGCAGGCCGTTGACGGCAAAGGATTCATAGGAGCACCAGAGGGAGCGCCCGCCAAAGAGCGCCAGGCCCCCTGTCAAGCCGGCGCAGGCATCTTCACTGAGGGGTTCGTAGACCTGCCCTTGGGGCTGTTGGTTGTAGAGGGGATCCGCCGTGGGGTGGATCACTTTGAGACCTTGGTTGACGTTGGCGATGCCGGAAGCCTCGTTACCATCGGCATTGGCCACCAGAAAGTCGGGATCTTTCTGCCCCACCTGCACCACCAGGGTGCCGATGGCCGTGGTGGAGACTTGCTTATCGCCGAGGGGGAACTCAGTTAAGTTGAGGGATCCCAGCGGCGGCAGAGGGCGGACGGATTCCGTTACCACCACCTTGGCTGCCGGCCCCCCAGCAGCCCGCTCGCAGTTTTGGCGCACCAGGGCCCAAGCCGCCGGATGCAGGGCCCGCGCTTGCAGAGCGGCCACGATGTCGGGGTTATCCAAGGTGTGGTGGGCATAGAGGTTGTGGGATTTGGATCCCTTGGCGTGCACGCCCGCCCCTTTCAGTTGCTTGAGGATGAAAACCGTCAGGTGGCCGCTTAGAGCTGACTGAATGGCCCGCTCCATCTCGGTCAGTACCCTCTGGGCAAAGGCCAAGCGGGCTTTCAGAGAAAATTGGGTGCTATCGACGTAAGGGCCAGGCTGCTGGGCATCGTCGAAGTCTTTGGCATCCACCAGCACCACTTCCTCAAAGCCGTTGCCCCGCCAGTACTCAACCATCTGGGCGTTGGCGAGGGTGGAGATCATGCTGTGGTGCTCTTGGCTGTAGCCGTTCCAGACCAGCACCGGTAGGAAGTTGGTGCGCTGCGGGAAGGCGGTGTGAAAGTGGATCATGGAGCTCATCACGTAGGGCTCCCCCAGGCCCCCATCGCCGATGGTGACCGGGAAGAGGCGATCCGGGTAGAGCAGGGCGCCGGCCATGGCAAAGTGCTGCCCCTGCCCCAGTGGCCCTGCCGGCGCCAGCAAGCCGGGGATGTAGCCAGAAAGGTGGCCCAACAGCCCTTCCCGTTCCCGGAAGCGGGCCCGCAAGTCAGAGACCGTGTGGATGCCCATCTCGGCCAGGGATCCATCCAAGAACATGGCGGCGTAGAAGCCGGGGGCGTGGTGGCCCACTTCGGTGGGGATGTTCTTTTGGCCCAGGTACACCAAAGCGGCATAGGCTTCCGCCTGGCTGGCAAAGCCGCCTGGGTGGCCCGAGGCTTTGCTGGCGGTCATCTGCAGGGTGAGGTAGCGCAGCGCATCGGCATAGAGCAAGGTCTGGTAGGCGGCCATGCGACTGCCGGGATCCCGCAGCTTGCCTGTGGCAGCATCCACTGCAGGTTCCTGGCCCAGGCGATCGAATTCCGGCCAGGGATCCCCAAAGTATTGGATCCCTTCGCAAAAGGCGGGAACTTGGGCAGTTGCCTCCTGAGCCAGCGTCATGGTCAAGCCTCACTCTTTGTCGGGTTACTCCTCACTTTAAACCTGATAAGGCCTTTTGGATGTTGTAAACTACCCGCACTCATGCTGACGTATAGAGTACGGGCTTTTGGTAGCCCTGCAGTTGACAAGCCAACCACGGGCCTCTGGGCTGGTTTACGGCAGCCCCCAAAAGCGCAATCACAAAGGACTCCGTCCCGCTGACGCCAGTGGAGATGCAGTGGTTCACCCACGCTTGAAAGCGCCTCTCCCTGCCAGACAGGCGTTGCAGCAGCTCCCGGCACCTGCGCCGTGAACTGCGTGTGCCCTGACTGGCTTTGTGTTGAAGAGCAGCCCTCAACCGGGAGTGGTGGTCTCTTACAGGACGTTATGGTATTGAGTTCATTGAGGTAGACAAGGCGTACACTTCCCAGGCAAGTTTCTTGGATAGGGATGAGCTACCCAACTACGGTGAAAAACCCGACCGGTGGCAAGCGTCTGGGAAGTGGATAAAGCGGGGACTGTGCCAAACAGCCAAAGGGTGGTTAGTGAACGCTGATGCTAACGCTGCGGCTAACCTACTGAAAAAAGTAAGCAGAACTTTGGGGCTTTGCCTCGAGGGACTGTCTAGGGGCGGTTTGACAACACCTTTACAAGTCCGTTTGTGGGCTACTTAAGAATCTCCCGACTTCAGTCGGGGGAGTGTCAACTAGCCGTGCTCGGCGGCGGATTAGGAGCGGCAAAGCTACTCCCTTCTGGAAAAGGGGAGTGTCCTGCGTCCATCTGAATGAGCATTTTAAGATGACATAACTGCATAATAGGTAACAAACGGTAGCACACATTACCAAAGATCTGGAGGCGACACCCCTATATTGGCCTGCGTTAAGGGCTTGAGCATGGACGCACCCTTCCCCGCTTGGCTGTCGGGATCCCTGAGGCGCCCAAGCTTTGCAGCCCAAGCAACAAATTCCTCGACTTTCTCCACCGTCGCTTTGCCCAGGAGGAGTAAACCAACTTCAGATGAGAATCAGCAATGGATAACGTGCGTAGCCTCTGTCCCTACTGTGGGGTTGGTTGTGGCCTGGAAATTCTGGCTGGCGGCACAAGAATTCGCGGGGATCGGTCTCATCCCTCCAGTCAAGGCATGGTTTGTGTTAAGGGTGCCACTCTTCTCGAAACCCTTGATCACAACCGTGCCACCGTGCCTCTTTATCGCTCCAGCCTCCGCGATGATTTTCAGCCGATTAGCTGGGATCAAGCGCTGGATTTGATCGTGGAGCGCATTCGCCAGAGTCGCCCCGAGCGAATTGCGATCTATGGTTCAGGGCAGTTGCATACTGAAGATTATTACGTTGCTCAAAAGCTACTCAAGGGCTGCCTGGGCAGTAATAACTTTGACAGCAACTCGCGCCTTTGCATGTCCTCTGCCGTGGAGGGCTACTGCCAAAGCTTGGGTTCAGATGGCCCTCCCTGTAGCTACTCTGACCTCGATAGCTGTGAGCTTGCCTTTTTGATCGGCACCAACACCGCTGAGTGCCACCCAATTTTGTTCAATCGCCTGCGCAAGCGCCACAAGAGTGACCCGAGTTTGAAGGTGGTGGTTGTGGATCCCCGCCGTACCGAGACGGCTGAGGGTGCAGATCTGTATCTTGGGATTGCTCCGGGCAGCGACATTGATTTGCTCAATGGTATCGCCCACCTACTCATTCAATGGGGGGCCATCAACCACGACTTCATTGCCCAACACACCGAAGGCTTTGAGACCTATGCGGCTCTGGTGGCCGAGTACACTCCTGCGCGTGTGGCTAGTCGCTGCGGCATAGAAATTGAGGATGTAATTGCCGTCGCTCGACTCTGGCAGCACTCCCGGAAAACCCTTTCCATGTGGTCAATGGGGCTTAACCAGTCCAGCGAAGGTACTGCCAAGGTTACAAGTCTTATCAATCTCCATTTGCTCACTGGCCAAATAGGCTTTGCGGGGGCAGGGCCGTTCTCGCTGACGGGGCAGCCTAACGCCATGGGCGGCCGAGAGGCGGGTGGCTTGGCCCACCTCTTGCCCGGCTATCGCAAGGTTACGAACCCGGAAGATCGCGCTGCTGTGGAGCAGTATTGGCAGCTTGGCCCAATCAATCCTGAGCCTGGCCTCGATGCTCTCGGGATGATTCGCGCTCTGGAGGCTGGCGCCCTGGATGTTTTCTGGATTGCCGCCACCAACCCGCTGGTGAGCTTGCCCGACCTGCACCGGGTAGCAGCAGCGCTCTCGCGATCGCCTTTCACGATTGTCCAAGATGCCTACTTTCCTACCGAAACCACTGCCTACGCGCATCTGGTGCTGCCTGCTGCTCAGTGGGGTGAAAAAACGGGCACCATGACCAACTCCGAGCGCCGCGTTACCCTCTGTCCGGCGTGGCGCCATCCCCCCGGTGAAGCGCGGGCTGATTGGGAAATTTGGGCGGAAGTAGGCCGCCGTCTGGGCTTTGCCCAGGCGTTTAGCTTTGCCGATAGCGCAGCAGTTTTTGCCGAATATGTCGGTCTTACTGCTGGGCGTCCCTGTGATCTTTCTGGCCTCAGTCATGAGCTCCTGCACCAAGGCCCCCAACAGTGGCCTTATCCCCGTACTGGACCAATCGAGACCCGCAACCTCTATATCAATCACCACTTTCCAACGCCTACAGGTCGCGCTCGTTTCATCGCCAGTCATTCACACGGCCTTGCCGAACCGCCGGATCCCGACTATCCCTATGTCCTCACTACAGGACGCCTCTATGGCCATTGGCACACCCAAACCCGTACTGGCCATGTAGCCAAAATTCGAGCAATGCACCCCCAGCCTTTTCTCGAGATTCACCCCCGTGATGCTGACAGGGTAGGGCTCACCGATGGCGACTGGGTAAGGGTTGAATCACGGCGAGGCAAGGCTACCCTCCCGGTTAAAATAACTCGGGCGATCAGCCCCGGCACGGTATTTATGCCGATGCATTGGGGACCATTGTGGGGTGAAGATACCGCCTGCAATGCCCTCACTCACTCGGTTGCCTGCCCTAGCTCGAAGCAACCTGAACTTAAAGCCTGTGCCGTCAGACTTAGTCGCATCGAACCCCTGTCAATCTAAGCCCACTTTATGTCTTGGGTAACGCGATGATCTTTCAGTTCGAGCAAGACTTTGCCGATAGCCTCCGCTGCATCCCTATGGTTGTGCGCTTGAAGCTGGATCAGTGTGGCATCAAACTCAAACTACATCAGTGGCTGCGTTTTAGTCGTCAGCAGCGCCAAAGCTTGATTGACCGACCAACTGATACTGCTGCCGACCGTGCTGCCTACCGCGAGTACCTGATTCACCTTATTGAAAATGTCTGCCAAGAACAAGCTAGTGAACTGCCTGTTGATCCAAAACCGGCTTGGGAAGATGCCACCGCAATCCCTGCCAGCGTCCTTGAGCAAGCAGCAGCCAGGGGGGTTGTGCTGACCCTTGAGCTGTGGCAAAAGCTAACGCCCTTGCAGCGCTTTGCCCTCATTAAGCTTAGTTGCTCCAAGCACGAAAACCGTAACTTTGTACCTGCCTTTCAGGAATTCTCCTCACCCTGGAGCCAAGATAAGCGCTGCTAGGGTAGGTGCAGCTCATACTCGGACACTCCATTCGTTGGCCTTACTTTCAGCGCTTATGATCAGCGTCCAAGAAGCTGAAGCCGTTATCAAAGCCCAGTGGCTGCCACCTAGAACCGAGTCGATCCCAATCGCGAAGTGCGCAGGCCGGGTTCTTGCTGAGCCGATCTATGCCGATCGTGACTACCCGCCGATTAACCGCGTCATGGTGGACGGCATTGCCATTAACTACGCTGCCTATGCCGCTGGGCAGCGCCGCTTTAGGGTTGCGGGCATGGCTGCCGCTGGGGTAAGCGCTGCCACGCTGGCCGACCCGCAGCAGTGCTTCGAAGTGATGACCGGCTGTCCCCTGCCGCTGGGTAGCGATCTTGTCGTCCCCTACGAGCAGATTAGTATCGAGCGGGGAGTCGCTACCATCACCTATGAAGTTGAGCGCAGCAGAGGTGATTTTATTCATCGACAAGGCAGCGACTGCATCGCAAGGGCACTCGTTCTCCACCCCGGCATTACCCTCAAGAGCGTTCATATCGGCACTCTAGCCTCCTTCGGCTACAGCCATGTCCAAGTCGAAGCAGCTCCCCGCATCAAACTTGTAGCCACAGGTGATGAATTGGTCTCCATCGAGCAAACTCCCACACCCTATCAACTGCGATGCTCCAACGCTTACGCCCTCAGAGCTGCTCTCCTCGCCTACGGTTACACCGAGGTCGAGATTGACCACATCCCCGATGATTCGGCTAGCATTATCGCCCACTACCAAACTAACACCCAAAGCTATGACCTCTTGATTTACACCGGCGGTATCTCGAAGGGAAAACGCGACTACTTACCTCGAATTTGGCAACATTGTGGCGTTACTGCCTATATTCACGGTGTCGCCCAAAAACCGGGCAAGCCGATGTGGTTTGGCATTGATCATCAAGCTGACACCATTGTCTGGGGGCTACCAGGCAATCCTGTCTCAGCTCTTGTGTGTCTGCATCGCTATCTGCTGAACCGCACCGTTTATTCCGGCTATCTGGGTGAGACCATTACCTTTGAGCCTAATCTCACTTTTTTTGTACCTGCCAAGCTTGGTAGCAACCAAGCCCTCACACTAATCATGCCTCAGAGCTCTGGCGACTTTGTTGCTCTGGCAACCAGCGATGGCTTTGTAGAGCTCCCCCAAGATCAAGTGGTCTTTAAGGCTGGCGAAGTCTTTTTATTCTATCCCTGGTACTAGGATGCAACTAGTTGATCAATGGAACCGCCGCATTCGCAAGCTGAGGGTCTCCCTGACCGATCAATGCAACCTGCGCTGTCGCTACTGTATGCCCCTGTATCCTGAGTTCATGGACAAAAGCAGCTATCTAAGTCCGCAGCAATACAAAGACATTATCGGTGAGCTGCTGGACTATGGCATCGAGGAAGTTCGTATCACAGGTGGCGAACCTCTGGTTCGGCGCGAGTTTGCCGAAATCATGCAGGGGCTTGCTGAGCTGAAAATTCCCTCCCTCAGCCTCACGACCAATGGAGTGCTGTTGCACCTCTACTGGGATGTCCTTAAAGCTGCCAATGTTCATAATCTTAACATCAGTCTCGACAGCCTTCAGCCTGCTACTGAAGCCTGGATCACACACCGAGACTGCCTTGCCGATATTCTTCGTAATATCCGGGAGGGTATTGCTCAGGGGTTTAGCATCAAGCTCAACGCAGTTCTGATGCGAGGCGTCAACGATCATGAGCTGTTTGATTTTGTTGAATTTGCTCGCGAGACAGGTGTGACAGTTCGCTTTTTGGAGCTGATGCGGATTGGCTATGCCAACCATATTTATGATGAGCGCTACATTTCAGCACAAGAGTGTATTGCTCGCCTAAAGGAACGCTATACCCTAACCCAGCTGCCGACGGTACCTGATTCTACAGCATTCTACTTCACAGTCGATGGGGCTGCCAAAATCGGATTTATTGCCTCCGAGTCGCAACCTTTCTGCAGCACCTGCTCGCGCTGGCGCTTGACCGCCGATGGACGTCTCTTTGCTTGCCTATTTACCGAAAACGGCTTGCCAATCCGTGATGCGACACCAGCACAACGCCGACAGATTTACCAACAGCTTTTAGGGATGAAGCCAATGCGCAGGGTCGAGCAGGTTTTACATCCGATGTACAGTTTAGGGGGCTAGATCTATGGGTGAGGCTGATCGTGTATGGGCGCATCTTGATGCTCAGGGCCAACCGCAGATGGTGGATGTCAGTAACAAATCTGCATCTTTGCGAGTAGCGACAGCTCAAGCAATAGTTCAATTGCCGCCTGCTTTGAGTACATATATTGTTGGTCAAGATATTTACCTCGAGAAAGGAGTGGTGTTTCAGACAGCAGTTATCGCGGGTACTATGGCTGTTAAAAAGACTGAGCAACTGATCCCCTTTTGTCACCAGATTCCCGTCGAGAGCTGCACCTTTGATATCAAAATTGATGATCGCTTGCTTGTAACTGTTCACTGCACCGTCAAAACCAGCGCCAAAACAGGCGTTGAAATGGAGGCCCTCTGTGGTGCTTCGGTAGCGGCGCTGACGATCTACGACATGTGCAAGTCGGTGTCACCCCACATCTGTATTCGAGAGACCCGCCTAGTGACCAAGTCCGGCGGCAAAAACGCCCTCCTGGAGCGTCCTCTCTACGGTCTGGTACTTACAGGGGGACAGAGCAAGCGCATGGGCCGGGATAAGGCTCTGCTGAACCACACTGGCAAACCGTATGCTGCCTATCTCTATGAATTGCTACAACCCTACTGCCAGCGAGTTTATCTATCAGCGCGTGCCGGTCAGTGGTTGAGCACGCCACTGGAGTTGCTGCCCACGCTGCCGGATCAAGTAGAAAGCGTTGGCCCAATCAGTGGTCTGCTGACTGCCCTGAACACCCATCCCGAAGCTAACTGGTTAGTTGTTGCTTGCGATCTCCTCAATCTGCAAGCAAAGACAATCCAAAAGCTACTGGAGCACTATCAAGCTGAAACGGTTGCGACCTGTTATGCTAACCCCAAACTTGGCTTTCCAGAGGCTCTCTGTGCAATCTATACTCCTCAGGCTGCAGCAGTGCTGAGGGCTGCCTATGCAGCCGGGGTATACTGCCCTGTTAAAGTCCTTGGCGACCAACCCTGTACCCTAGTTACCCCTGACTGTGAGGCCGAACTGATGAACGTCAATACCCCAGAGGAGTATGCTGCCTTTGAACGTCTTTTAAGCTCAAGGTAATCGAAACTATGACAACTCAGTCTACCCTGACCAAAACTGTAACTATCCAGTATGTGGCGATGCTGAGGGAGCAGGCTCAACGAAGTAGAGAAGTGCTCCAAACCAATGCAGCAAGCTACCTGGAGTTGTATCAGCAGGTGAAGGCAAAGTATGGCTTCCCACTGGCAGTGGAAGATATTAAAGTTGCTGTCAATCATGAATTTTGTGACCTAACTAGTCCGGTTGACGACTATGCCTTCGTAATTTTTATTCCGCCAGTCTGTGGAGGTTAGATGCTGCGGTTTTTGATTAGTGACACTGCTATCCAAACAACCGAGCTCAGCCGCTTACTTGCCGATAGCACAGCGGGTGCCCTCGTAACCTTCGAGGGTTGGGTACGCAATCACAACAGGGGAAGGACTGTTCTCAGCTTAGAGTACGAAGTTTATGAAATCCTCGCCGAGAAGGAGGGCGAAAGGATCCTCCGGGAGGCCTGCTCTAAGTTCAATCTCTGTGGCGCTATCGCCTGTCACCGTCAGGGCCATCTTGCGATTGGCGACATCGCAGTGTGGGTTGGTACTACCGCTGTCCATCGAGCTGCTGCCTTTGCTGGAACACGCTACATCATCAATGCCATCAAGCATCGGCTGCCAATCTGGAAAAAAGAGTACTATCGTGACGAGGAACCGCAGTGGGTTTTGTGCCAAAAAACACCCTCGCTATTCGAACAATCATTTGATGAATAATTTCTAGGCTTTCTAGGCTGGCGTTAGAGAGTGTCATTGTTTGAACCAGGAGCAGTGTGGGGATCTCTGGCATGGACTTGGCCAGGCGGTGGTTCTTCACCTGCAAATCCTCATACGCCACGACGTTGTTAGACAAAGTGCTCCGCAACGCCAGAGGCGAGCACTACGTACCGGCCCAGCTTCATGGCTCAGTCTCTACGCTGGCGCTGGACTTTCAGGTGTACCTTGCCCAACCTCTTTCTCCGTTTGTGGTAGGGGTTGGACTGCCGCTCAGCTCCCTTGACGAATGTCCTGCTCAACTTGCGTTGATGTCTTTTCAGCCGCTTCTCATTCCGGCGCAAAAACTTAGGACAATCTACCGTGTTCCCCTTCTGGTCGGAGTAGAAGTGGTGCAGCCCCAGGTCGAGACCCACCATCTGGCCGGTGTACTCGCCCTGTGCCCAGCGCTCTCTGTCGAGGCAGAACTAGGCGTAGTACCTGTCCGCTCTGCGCACCACCCGCACCCGGTTGATCTTGGAGCCGAGGATAAGCTGTCTGGCTTTGCCGTTGCAGTACAAGGCAAAGGTACCTGCCTGGTTGCCGCCGGTGAAGGCGATGGCCATCCCGTCAGGTGAAAGTTTCTACCCCGACTGCTTGTACTCAACGGATACGAATGGCCTCATTCAGAGCTTGGTACTGCCCTGGTGTTCCGTTGAGTAGCTTGGCTTCTCTCACTACAGCCTGTTAATTTAAAATGGGGTACAGATTTCAAGAGGAAGGAGAGAAAGGGATGCCAACCCATTCTTTGGATCTACGGCAAAGAGTTGTGGCAGCTTATCAGGCAGGTAAGACCTCTATCCGCCAGGTAGCCGAACGGTTCATGGTGACCAAAAGAACAGTACACCGCTGGGTGCGACAGTACCAACAAACTCAAGATTTAACCCCCAAGAAAGTAGGCACCAAGCGAGTGGGTATTTTGGAACAACATCGATAGGAAGTGATGGCAATTATTGCGGAACACCCAGACCTCTACCTGTGGCAATATCAAGAACTGTTGCGGGAACGCTTAGAGATTGATGTGAATACTGTCACGATACAAAATTTCTTGAAAAAGCAAGGAATGACTCTAAGAAAGGACTTACCGCAGTGCGAGAGTCCAAGAAGAGGAGGTGCAAAGAGAACGACTAGCTTATAGTCAAGAAGTCAGAGATATTCCAGCGGAGGATTTGATTGCTCTCGACCAGACAGGGGTGTGGGAGGGAATGGAACGGGGAGTAGCTCGGAGTTCACGCGGTCAAAGGGCTTATCATTATCGTCAGAGATATAAGGGGGAAAAGCATACTGTTATTGAAGCTATTTCCTTGAGGGGAGTAGTCGGCTGTCGTGTCGTCAAGGGTGGGATGAAGAAAGGGGATTTTTTGGAGTTTTTGAGAAGCGAGTTATGTCCGAAGCTAGATGCGAGGAAG
>NZ_JANSJC010000007.1:0-92672 GCF_047462375.1 Synechococcus sp. H55.8
TGCACGAGCGGAATGCGCACAACTTCCCGCTGGATTTGGCGGCGGTGGAAGTGGCGCCGGCCATCCGTGGCTAATCCACTCTTGACCGAGTAGACTAGTCCTTCTTGAGTCCCCTGGCAGATGCCGGGGGATTTTTTTCTTCTACTGCCCCCTCCAATCTTTCTACCCAGGTGGGAGACCAAAATCGGCAAACGGTTTACCAGGATCTTTCCCCCAGTTTTTTCCAGTTAGAGTAGGGCTATTGCATCTGCAGGTAAAGGATATGGCGATCATTTCTTCTCGGGCTGTGGGGGCTGAGGATCCCGGGCAGCAGCAAAAGAGTTCTGCTTGCAGAGAAGGGATGGAGTTCCGCTCCCAGAACCGGGGCCGGCAAGCCGATGAGCTGTTGCAGCCACAGGCTCAGCCTGGCGAGGCTCAGGAAGAATCCCTGCGCCCGCGCACCCTAGCCGAGTACATCGGCCAGACGGAGCTTAAGGAAGTGCTTTCCATTGCCATTGCGGCGGCCCGGGCCCGCGGTGAGCCTTTGGATCACCTATTGTTCTATGGCCCGCCCGGCCTCGGCAAAACCACGGTGGCTGCGGTGCTGGCGGCAGAAATGGGATCCCACTTCTACATGACCACAGCCCCGGCGCTGGAGAGCCCCCGCGACATTGCCGGCTACCTGGTGCGCCTGAAGCGGGGGGATGTGCTGTTTATCGACGAGATCCATCGCCTGCCCAAAGTGACGGAAGAATTGCTCTACCCGGCCATGGAAGATTTTCGCCTCGATATCACCATCGGCAAGGGTCGCTCGGCCCGCATCACCTCTCTGCCCTTGGAGCGCTTCACCCTCATCGGGGCCACCACTCGCATCGGCGCCCTCACCTCGCCGCTGCGGGATCGCTTTGGCCATGTGCAACGGCTGCGCTTTTATGAGCCCCACGAGCTGGTGGAAATCGTGTTGCGCACTGCCCGTCTCCTGAACACTTCCATCGATCCGGAAGGGGCGACAGAGATCGCCCGCCGTTCTCGGGGCACGCCGCGTATTGCCAATCGCTTGTTCAAGCGGGTGCGCGATTATGCCCAGGTGCGAGGAGATGGCCACATCAGCCGAGAAGCGGCAGCCGCGGCCCTGGAGTTGTTCCAGGTGGATCCTATGGGGCTGGATTGGACAGATCGTAAGCTCCTGACGATCCTGGTGGAGCAGTTTGCGGGCGGGCCCGTGGGCCTGGAGACGATGGCCGCCGTGACGGGTGAGGATCCCCAAACCATCGAAGAAGTCTACGAGCCCTACCTGTTGCAGATCGGCTATCTGCAGCGCACACCCCGTGGGCGGGTGGTTACCCCCGCCGCCCTGCAGCACTTGGGCTACGCAGCCCGTTCCCTCACCCCCAGCCCCTCTCCCACAAGGGGAGAGGGGAGTTAATCTAGCTGCGATCGTTGCTGCCAACAGGGCTGAAACTGGGCACCACCAGCTCGCGGTTTTGCTTAGTGAGGCGGCCATACAGCTCTTGGGTGTTGGGGAAGTTGGCCGCCGGCAAGGTGGGGAAGCGGCGGTAGGGCACTGTATCTTCCCCGAAGAGATCCCGGTACTCTTGGGTATTCAGCAAGGCGCGCACAAAGGCCTTCAAACCCTGGGTGGCCAGGATCTGGTTGTACTTGCGGATCTCCTGCTGGTTCAGGGGCGCGCGGCCCAGGAAGTGCTTGGTGCCCAACTCGATCACCTTGGTGTTGGGATAGGGAGCGTAGAACTCAGAGCGGTACAGTTCTGAACACCCCAGCGCCTCGATGAACTCCTTGACGGTGATCTCGCCGTTGCGCAGCCTGGACTCGGCGGAGCTGAGCTCGGCACTGATGTTGTAAATGTCCATATCTCGCTCAAAGACCTGCCGGTAGGCGGCGCGGATGAGGTTGTTCACCTCGGCTTTGTTGGCCAGGCTGGTGAGCTTGAAGATGGGAACCTCCTGGCGCACCTTGGGCACTCCCTGCTGGGCCCGCCGCTGGATCTCCAGCTCGCCGGAGGGCATATCCTGCGGCTGGCCCAACTTGACAAAGAGGGGGATATCCTCATCGGTGCGAATGGGCTTGAGCGCCGCCATATCGCTGGATCCGGGGCGCATCCGCCGCAACGCCAGGCCGCCGGGGGTGAGGTAGCGCTCGTAGGGCACAATGTCTTCTCCGAAGGCCCGCTGGTACTCCTCGCTGTCGAGGATGGCATCCACCACCGCGTAGAACCCTTGCTTGGAGGCAATGTCGAACAGACGGTTGATCTCCTGCCGCCCGTAGGTGGGCCGGCCCAGCAGCTTGCGGTGGATAAACTCGATGGCTTTGCAAACATACAAGCTGGACCAGTACTTGTTGCGAAAGAGATCCGATTTGGCCAGTTGGCGCACAAACTCTTTGACGCTGATCTCGCCCGACTCCAGCTTGATCTCCCAGCGGGTTAGCCGTTGGCCTTCGTAGGGCACATAGCCATATAGCTGCTGGTAGCAGGCGCGGATCACCGCTTGTGTGGATCCCTCGCTGCCAACAATCCCCGCCCGTGCCCCCAACCGCCGACTGCGATCCCCAGGGGTTTGGGTGAGCTTGAAAACCTTGGGCCCCAAGCTGCCCGGATCCCCTGCCGCCCTGGGATTGGTGCGCTCGTTGGTGAGGGCAAAGCCGCGCCGGATGAGGATGCGCTTGACATCCTTGTTGAAGGGGGCGGGGCTGGCGTTGAGGGAACGGGTCTCCTTGGGGAAGATGGCGCCAAATTGGATCTCCAGCGGGTCGTTGCCGACGCCATAGGCATGCTGATCCGGCAAAGGGCGATTGTAGCGGGCAAAGAGGGTGATGAACTGGGGCACCTTGCGGCGGGGGGCAGCGTAGTTGTAAAGATCAAACTTGGCCCCCCAGTTGGCGCTGGTTTGGGCTTCCACCCCTAGCTTGCGCAGGTAGGGCACCGTCTCCTCGCCGAAGTAGTCGCCGTACTCGCGGCTATCCACCAGCGCATCCACCAGGCCGGCCAGACCCTTGCTGGAGATGATGGAGAAGTAGGTCTGCACTTCCTCGCGGGTTTCTGGGGCCCGTCCTAGGAAGTGGCGGAAGGCCAGCTCCACGACGCGGCTGTTGATGTAGGGCTCGTAAAACTGCTTGCGGTACAGTTCGGATTTGCCCAGGCGGCGGATGAACTCCTTCATGGAGATCTCGCCGTTTTTCACCTTCGATTCCAGGTCGGAAAGCTTGAGGCCGTAGGCACGGCGGATGTCTCGCTCGAACACCTGCCGGTAGGCGGCTTTGATCACGTCTTCTTTCTCGGCGTTGGACAGCCCCGGCTTCATGGCAAAAACGGGCACTTTTTCCGCCGCCAAGTTGTAAATCTGGGGGAGCTGTAGCCCCTGCAGGGGCAGGCCATCGGCGGTGCTGGCGTTGCGCTGCCGCAGCTTATCGGAGGGGGAAGGAGCGATGAACTCGCTCAGCAAGACATCGAAATATTGGTTGATGATGGCCACCGCCTCGGCATCTTTGCGGAAGTAGCCAGCGGCGGCCCGCTTCATTTCTTGAATGGCGACGATGGTGGCCTCGGCGGAGCAGGCGTTTTCGATGATCTCCCGCAGGCCACGGGTGTTGACGGCAATGATGCTGGGATCCCCGGCCACAAGAGCGTAGGTGACGTAGCGCAAGAACCAGCTCAGATCCCGCAGGGACTTGCGCATGTTGGCGGCGCCGTAGCGGGAGATGTTAATGGGGCGGAAGTTGGGGGGAATCTCCACGCCGCTGGCGCTGAAGAGGTTGCGGATGGCCTCGAGGAAGCCGCCGGTGGACTCCACGTAAAAGGCGGTGCCCAACTTAAAGGCTTCCTTCTCGTCCTGAGTGACTTCTGGCCGCTCCAGATAGGCCATGGGCGAGCCCCCCGTGAAGATGCGGTTGGCCGCCCGGCTGACGATGATTTCGGAGTTGGCCGCGATCACTTGGGCAATGTCCAGGCGCTTCAGGCCGCTGGAGAAAAAGTCCTCCAGGCGATCCAACTCGGTGCGTCCCAGATAGCGATCCTGCTGTTCTGCCTGGGAGATGGTCGATACGGGCACGGTTTGGTACAGACGGGGGCTGGAAACGACGGTGCCAGCGGATACGTTGATACCCATCGATCTCTTAAACTCCGTTTTATCGAAAAAATGGCCGACAAAGGCTGAGGACGGTGCCCTCCCATCGCGCAGCGGGCCATAGCCTTTGGGGTGAAGAGGCCGACCCACGCTCGAACCGATGTCTCTCCCTGAGCCGAGAAGGATTGATGCCGGAGGGAGAAGCCAAGCCTAGAATACTAGGGGGATGTGCCCAGAGTGGGGGGGTTGTTGCAGTTTGTAACACTGTTTCTCATCCACATAGACATGGCTCCCGACCCGGCTCTGCCCTCACATCCGTTGTTTTCCGTCTCCAGCCTTGAAGACTGGCAACAGGGGCGTTACGAGTGCCTTGTCCAAGCTTTGCAGCAGCAGCTCCAGCAGGGATCCCCCTCCTCAGAGCTGTATTGGGGGCTGGGAGCTGCCTATCTGCTGCTGGGGCGGGAGCTGGAGGCGCAGCTTGTGTGGCAAGAGGGCTTGGCAATGCAGACAGCCGGAGGTGTAGCCGAAGCCGAGGCTGTGCGTGGGTGGGCAAGGGAGCTGCAGGAGCTGGCAGAGGGGCTATGGGAAAAAGGCCATTGGCCGCAGGCGGCGGCTTTGTACCGACAGCTTGTGGAGCAGGGATCCCTTCCTCCCGATCTGGCGGCGCTGGCCGCCCATCGCGTTGGCCTAACCCAAGAGCGCAGCCGGCTGTGGAGCGCGGCAGCGGAGTGGTATGAGCGGGCTTGCCGGTGGGATCCAGCAGCGGCAGAAAGTTCTTGGCGCTGGGGCCTGGCGCTGCTCAAGTTGGGCCGGTTCCAGGAGGCCACCTCGGCCTTGGAGCAAGCCGTGCGGCTGCGGCCGGAGTGGGGGGATCCCTGGGTGCAGATGGGCTTGGCCTGGCTGGATCAAGGGGATCCGGCGCAGGCGGTGCGGTGTTTCCGGGAGGCGGAAGCGCGGGGCACGAAGACGGCAGAGCTCTACAGCTACTGGGCAGAGGCCCAGGTGCGGCTGGATGACCCGCAGGCTGCCTGGGAAAAGTTCCGGCAGGCGGTGGCGGCGGAGCGGGAGTGGCTGCAGGCGTGGTGCGAAGGCAGCGGCAGAGAAAGCCCGCTGCGGTCTGGACTGGAGCAGGCAGGCAGGGGAGAGGGGATTCCCCAGGACCTGGATTCGGCTTGGCGACGGCGCTGGGCTCCGGCAGGCTCTGTTGCCCAGGCCAGCCCCCTTGTAACCGACTCCTGGCCGCTGCCAGCCCAAGGCTACCTCACCACCCGGCAGTGGCATCAGGCCACAGGCGAAGGGGACTACCAAGCACTGGATCCAGGGGAGGTGCTCTGTCTGCAAGCGCCCCCTGTAGCTGATCCGGCCATTGGGCAAAAGCTGCGCCCGCAGCGGATCCCCCTGGCCGAGACTTTTGTGGCCCAGATCCCCCGCGGATCCGTCCATGTGGGCCACTATCCCCGCCACCTCTACGCCAGCTTTGCCAGTGCGGTGCTCACCCGCCGGGGAGAATTGCTGGCCGATGTCTCCCTCAGCTTGCCGCCACCGGAGTTTCTCGACTGGGACTGGGGGCCGGATCACCTGGAACACCACCCCATCTTGAGCTTACCCCACCTGCCGCCGCCGATCCCACTGGACGGCTCTGTCGCCCTCTTGCCGTTGGGAGCGGTCAATTACTTTCACTGGATGGTGGATGTTTTGCCTGCCCTTGATGTCCTGCAGCGGTCGGGCGCCCTCGGAAAAGACATCCCCATCTTGATCCACGGGTATCAAAGAAAACCCTTTCAGGTGCAGAGCTTGGCCGCTTTGGGGATCGCAGCCGAGCCCATCCTCAGCTTCGAGCAGGTGGGGGGATCCCATCTGCAAGCGCAGAACCTGATCGTGCCCTCAGCAGGGGCTCCGGCGGGGTGCTTGACGCCCAGGGGATTGGCGGTGCTGCGGCAACTGGCCCGGCCGAGCTTGTCCAGCGCTCCCTTGCTGCCGCGGCGGATCTACATCAGCCGTCGTGCTGCCCGCTGGCGGCGGGTGATCAACGAAGCGGAGGTGCTGGCGGCTTTGCGCCCCTGGGGATTTGTATCGGTGCAACTGGAAACCCTTTCTCTAGCGGAGCAAGTAGCGCTGATGCAAGGGGCCGAGGCGGTGATCGGGATCCATGGGGCGGGCCTGACCAACCTCGCCTTTTGTCAACCCGGCGCCACCGTCATCGAGATCCTGCCCCGCAACGCGGTGCTCCCCTACTTTTGGATCATCGCCCAGGTGGCAGGGCTCAATTATTTCCCTTTGCTGGCGCCGGTCTGCGATCCAGCTTTGGTGGCCCTTCTGGCCAGCCCCGATTTGGATCGAGAAGATGCCTGGGTGCGGATCCCGGACTTGCTCAAGGTGCTGGAACAGACAGAGCTCAATTGATGGTGGGAAAATGCCTTTTTTCGAATTTACGAGAGTTCTGCAAGCCTCGCATTCAAGATGGGATCGGAGGGACTCGAACCCTCACGTTCTTGAGGAACAACGGATTTTAAGTCCGTAGCGTCTACCATTCCGCCACGATCCCCTCTAGCGGCAACAGTACTCTAACAGACCACAGGCCAGCAGGATCAGCCTGTAGGATCCGGTGGTGACCTGATGGGGTTGGAGTCGGTCGGTCAACCAGCCAAACAAGGTAACGGGGGATCCTACTCTTCTCGTGGATGACGATGGCGCGGATGGCTTCGATTGCCACAGCCCCCATGGCCGGGACCCCCACCTCGGGCACGTCACCGCCTGGGATCCCCCCACCTACTCAGGAGAGGCGCTCAGGCGGTAGCCGCGGGGGGTGATCAGCCGGCTGCCGTAGCGAAAGGTCTGCGAGTTGCCGATCAAGACCAGGGTAAACATATCCACCTGCTCAGGATCCAACTCCCCCAGCGTGGTGAGGTGGATGACCTCGCCGGAACGATAGAGGTTGCGGGCCACCGCCACCGGGGTGTGGGCGGGGCGGGCGGCCAAAAAGATCTGCAGGGCTTTGAGGAAGGGATCCAACCGCTGCCGCGAGCGGGGATTGTACAGAGCCACCACAAAGTCGGCCTGGGCAGCCGCCTGCAGGCGTTGCTCGATGGCCGGCCAAGGGGTGAGCCGATCCGAGAGGGAAATGGCGCAAAAATCCTGCATGAGAGGGGCTCCCAGGCGGGCGGCAGCAGCCTGAAGGGCGGAGATCCCCGGCAGCACCTCCAGAGAGGGGCGGATCCCATCCCAGCTGCTGCGGGCCAAGTACTCCAGCACCAGCCCGGCCATGCCGTAGATCCCCGCATCTCCCGAAGAGATCACCGCCACCTGCAGCCCCTGCTGGGCCAGGGCAATGGCCCGCTGCGCCCGCTGCACCTCCTGGGTGATGGAAAAGGCTTCGCAAATCTGGCCCGGGTGTAAGAGGGGCGCCACCAAGTCCAGGTAGAGCTGGTAGCCGATCACCACGTCGGCTTGGGCCAGGGCCAGGCGGGCGGCCAAGGTCAATTGGGCGGGATCCCCGGGGCCGGTGCCAATCAGCCACAGGTGCCCGGCGCGAGGGGAATACTCCTGAGCAGCGCGGGCAATGGCCAGGGTACAAGCTCCCTCGCTTTCTGAGGCAAAGACCTGCTTGGGGCAGAGAAGGGTGGCTCTCCCCTGGGCTGGATCCTCATCCCCCGACATGCGCTGGGCGGCCAAGAGGGCAGCCGCCTCCGCCACCGAAGGGGTGCCCACGGCCTGCCGCACCGCCTCCGAAGGGTGGGGAACTGGGATCCCCGCCAGGGCCGCGGCAGAGAAGAACTGGATGGGCCAACCGTGGGCCTGGGCCAACTCCAGCAGTCCCGCCTCATCCCGTTTCAACTCCAGGGTGGCCAAGCCGGCAACGGCCTCGAAGGCCAGCCCCTGGGCCTGCAGCAGGCGGCGCAGGGATCCCTCCAGCCAGGCGCGGCTGGTGCCCCGCTCGCAGCCCACACCCACCCACAGCACCCGTGGATGCCAGTGAACGGTGGGGAGCTTGTCCAGAGAAGTTGTAGATTCGCTGATCCGGATCTGGGCCACTGCTTGGTCGGGAGCGGTGAGGAAAAGAGAATGATCCGCTGGCCAGGCTCGCCGCCAGAGCTGCGTGCCACAGGTTTGCTCAACGGCCACCGGCTCTCCCCGCGCCAGAGCGGCTGCCACCCCGTTCCAATCGCCGGCGCCCCGCTGCCAACCGTAGGGATCCCCCAGCAAATCCAAAGGCGGGATCCCCAGCCCTTCCGAGGCAGAGGTGAGGATGGGCTCGGCTCCCAAGGCAGCCGCCACCCGCCGCGCCAGCGCCTCAGCTCCTCCCACATGGCCGCCACAGAGGCTAATGGCCCAGCGCCCAGCTTCGTCCACCACCACCACCGCCGGATCCCGGTATTTGTCTTGCAAGAGGGGGGCAATGAGCCGCACCACCGACCCAACTGGCAAGACAAAGATACAGCCCTGCACCTGCGGCCAGCTCTGGGCCACCGCTGCCGCCAGGGGATCCCCATAGGCTTGCCAGGGGGGTGGCAGCGGCTCTCGCTGGGGGTTGGCCTTGCTCCAGCAGATCCACTCCTCCGGCAGCAGCGACAGCAAAGGCTGGGCCAAGCGGCGACCGCGCGGGGTAGGGGCAAACAGGGCAAGCTTCATCAGCCTAGGGATCCTATACTGGACTACAGAGCCACCCGCAAATAGACGAGTGCCAATGCCAACCCCCCTTGGACTGATGCTGCCGCTGATCCCCCTGGAGGTTCTGCTCTCCACGAAGGGGCTGATGTTTTTGTTGCTATCGGCCTATGGCGGGGCCATGTGGACATTTTTAAGTGGCGCTCCCCGGGTGTACACCATCATCGTGCCCGATCTGGAGCAGGCAAGGGGCTTCTACGAAAAGGTTTTGAAGCTGCCGGAGGCGGAGCTGCCGCTGCAGTACTACTACGGCTATGAGCAAAGCATGGTCAGCTCCAGCCTGGGATCGCCCTATTTTCCGGGAGATATTGGCCTCAGCTCTCACTTCGATACCAGAACCCGTCCCACTTCTGGATCGACACAACCGGATACCCCTGGCCTCTGGTATCAGCTCTCCGACAATGTGCAATTGCACGTGATCCTCGGCTCCACGGATCCCTACGGCAGTCCCTCCAGGCCCCCCTCTGTGCCTGCCTACGGGGCGGCAGCCGGTCGCACTGGCGGCGTCCGCTATCGCCACACCACCTATGAACGGGAAGCCCTCAAAGCGCTCCTGAAGCGGATCAACAAGCAAGGGATCCGCAACAGCGTCCGCTCCGAAAAGCCTTTTGTCTTCTGGGTGCGCGATCATCAAGGGCAGATCATCGAATTTGCCGAAATAAAAGGATGAAGGGATCCCCTAAGATCGTTGAAGGAAGGGGAAGCAAAAAGTCGGCGAGGGGAGACGCCAACAGATGAAACGGATGCTGCTGCTGTTGCTGGGTTTGCTGTGGATCGGGATGTGGGGTGGACAGCCGGCCGTGGCTCTGTCGCGGGCCAAAGACAACCCCGTGGTGGGCATCCAATCCCCAGCCAAAGACTTCATCACCACCGAGTCGGGCCTGCAATACTACGACATCGCTCAAGGCAGTGGGCCTTCACCTCAACCGGGGCAAACGGTGGTGGTGAACTATGTGGGCAAGCTGCAGGATGGCACCGTCTTCGATAGCTCCTATAAGCGCAATCAACCTTTCATCTTCACCTACGGAGTAGGGCAGGTGATCCGCGGCTGGGAGGAAGGTCTGGCCACCATGCGGGTGGGTGGCAAGCGGTACTTGCGCATTCCGCCGGAGTTGGCCTACGGCAGCCGCGGCGCCGGCGGCGTGATCCCACCCAACGCCACCCTTGATTTTGAAGTGGAGCTCCTGGCCATCCAGTAGACTCTGGACATCCACACCTAAGCTTGACTGGGGGTGGGGAAAGTCAAGGCGGTGAGATTGCAGGGCGCTGCGGCAACTCCCTTCTGGGTAACAAACCTGTCTCCGTCTGTGGAGCCCAATTTTCCCCCTGAAGCTCCTAGCGCAGAAAAAGCTCGCCTGCGCCAGCACTTCCGCCAAGTGCGGCAGGGGCTGGAACGCTCCCTGATCGAGCAGAAAATAGTGGCTCATCTGGCCTCTCACCCCCAGCTTTTGGCGGCCAGAACCATCTTGGCCTACGTGGCCTTCGGCTCCGAGGTGGATCTGGGATCCCTGTTCGCCCTTTTCCCTGAAAAGCGCTGGGGGATCCCTCGTTGCTTGCCGCAGCGGCAGTTGGGATGGCATCGCTACCACCCAGCCGAGCTTGTTCCCAACCGCTGGGGGCTGCCGGAGCCCTCTCCCACCAGTGAGGTTATCGACCCTGCCGAAGCCGAGTTGATCCTCGTGCCCGCCCTGGCCTGCGACCGCTGGGGGAGGCGTTTGGGCTATGGCGGCGGCTATTACGACCGCTTTTTGGCCTCGCTGCCGGATCCCGGTGTGCC
The DNA here is from genome assembly GCF_047462375.1 of Synechococcus sp. H55.8. Lineage (NCBI taxonomy): Bacteria > Bacillati > Cyanobacteriota > Cyanophyceae > Synechococcales > Synechococcaceae > Synechococcus > Synechococcus sp. H55.8. Next base: position 10,504 of record NZ_JANSJC010000007.1, read on the forward strand.
CAAGTGGGGCATTGTCCCGCAGGCTTGCCTGCTGCGGCAGCCTCTGCCTCAGGATCCCTGGGATCAACGCCTGGACGGGATCCAAACCGAAGAGGGGTTTTACCCGGCGGGGGATCCCCTAGACTAAGGGAGATGGGCCTTGGAGGAAAAACATGAGCCAAGTTTGGAAGAAGGGGCTTCGCTCCCTCTGCTGGAGCCTGGGCTGGGCGGCTTTGGCGGCCCTCTTGCTGGGCTTTGGCGCCATCCCCCTACAATTGAAAGATCTGCACATCACCCCCTGCCCGGATACCCCCGAATACACCAACCTGGTCACCAGCAACGGCAACCCCATACCGGCCAGGTGCATGTTCATTGAAGGGACGGTGGTGAACCGCTCCAAAAACACCTTGGTCAATGCGGATGTCTTCGGTCGCCTTTACGATGCCAACGGCAATGAGGTTCTGCCGGAGCGCACCCGCGTGGGAGCCATCGAAGAGGTTCCCCCCGGCGAAAGCCCCTTCTCCATTCGCATCTCCGTGCCCGTGACCAGCCCGCTGCCCTTGACCCTGGAGCAATTCAAGGCCAGCGGCTTCAGCGGCACCGTGCGCCGTTGACATCCAGTTGATCCCTAGAAGAGTTGGCGGGTGAAGTCCACCTGGGCCGGGCGCCCCGGCAAATGGAGCTGGGCAACCACCGGCGGGGTTTGGGCGATCAGCCGTCCCCGACGGAAAACGTACAGGCAAGCCGGTTTCAGGCGAATGGCTTCGACGGCATCGGCAGCCTGGAGCACCACCAAATCGGCATAGCAGCCGGGTTCTAGTCCGTAGCCTTCTAACCCCAAAATGCGGGCCGGGTTTTCCGTAACGGCCAAGAAGCACTGGCGCATCTGCTCATAGCCGGTCAATTGGGCAGCGTGGATCCCCATGTGGGCCACCTCCAGCATGTTGCCGCTGCCCAGGGGATACCAGGGATCCATCACGCAGTCCTGGCCAAAAGCTACTGTCAGCCCGGCGGCCATCAGCTCCGGCACCCGCGTCAGCCCCCGCCGCTTGGGATAGGTATCGTGGCGGCCCTGCAGCACCAGGTTCACCAGCGGGTTGGCGATCACCCCCAGCTCTGCCTCGGCCATCAGGGAAATGAGTTTGCTCACGTAGGCGTTGTCCATTGAGTGCATTGAGGTGAGGTGGGAGGCGGCCACCCGCCCCTGCAAGCCCAGCCGCTGCGTCTCGTAGGCCAAGGTTTCCACGTGGCGGGAGAGGGGATCGTCTGTCTCGTCGCAGTGCAGATCCACCCGCAGACCCCGCGCCGCCGCAATCTCGCACAGGGCCCGCACCGAAGCTGCCCCTTCGGCCATCGTCCGCTCAAAGTGGGGGATCCCACCCACCACCTCTACCCCCCAATCCAGAGCCTTCTCCAAGAGCTGCACCGCCCCCGGCGAGCGGTAGTAGCCATCTTGGGGAAAGGCCACCAGTTGCAAATCCAGGTAGGGGGACACTTTTTGCTTGACCTCCAGCAAGGCCCGCACCGCCAACAGGTTGGGATCGCACACGTCCACATGGGCACGGATGGCCAGGATCCCGCGCGCCACCGCCCAGTCGCAATAGGTCAAGGCCCTCTCTATCACTGCCTCTGGCGTCAGCAGCGGCTTCAACTCCCCCCAAAGGGCGATCCCTTCTAGCAAGGTGCCCGATTGGTTGACGCGCGGGATCCCGTAGGTGAGGGTGGCATCCAGGTGAAAGTGGGCATCCACAAAGGGGGGCGACACCAAGCGGCCACTCACATCGATTTCCTGCAGGGCAGTGGCTTGTAAGTTGTTTTCCAGAGCAACAATGCGGCCCCCTTCAATGCCGATATCAACCCCCTTGCGGCCATCCGGCAAATTGGCCCGACGCAGAATGAGATCCATAGGTTATGGCTATTTCAACTTGGGATGAGCGACTAAAGTTGTTTCAAGGGCTTCCCTTCCCCCACTAAGGTAGGGGGATTTCCAGTCCTACCTATAGTGAGAGTGGCCGCCAACAAGCAATTCAAAAAGTAAGGCTCATGGCCTCAGCCCCAGCTCCGGCCCGCCAAAGCCCTGCAGAGGATGAGCATATTCTGAGCTGGTCAGACCCTTGGCCTGCACCAACACCCCAAAGCTCCCCAACCCCATCGGATCCAGGAGGGCGTGAAGAGCGTATCGTCGCTGCAACACCTGGCCCACATCCACAGCTTCGCCGTCAAGCGGATCCTCAATTTGGCTGAGAGCGGCCAGCCGCTCGGTTAACCCCAGGTTCACCAAAAAGCTGCTCTGCCGGGTGAACCCCAAATACTTCAGCCCCAGCGATTCTCCCACCTGCTCTAGGGTCGTAAAGTCCACATGGGCCGTGAGATCCTGGGATCCCACCTGAACATAGGGATCCGTGTAGCTGCCGTGCCGTCGGTAGGCCAGGAGCGTGCCTTGAGCGCGCTGGGGGCTATAGTAGCGCTGGGCGGTGTGGCCGTAATCGACAGTCAGCACGTAGCCCCGCCGCAGCTTGCGGGCCAGGAGCTGCAACCACTCCAGGGCTTTCAAGTTCACCTCGGTTTGGTAACCGGACGGATAGGTTTCTATGGGGATCCCCAGACGGGCAAAATACTCTCCCAGCTCAGGAGTGGACAGATCCCCCAGCACCTCCCGGAAGTCGGCTGCGGCAGCATCGCCACAAGCGACGTAAATTTCCCGCAACGCTCCCTCTTGCACCTGCACCCGATGTACCGGAAAAGCATCCACCAGCTCGTTCGAGAAAAAACAGCCGATGACCGAGTCATCCGGGATCTCATCCCAATCCAGCCAGCGCACCTTTTCCCCAAAAGGGGCCAGTCGCTCCTGCTGTAGCCGACGCAGATGGGCAGAACGCTCCAGGATCCCATATTCCAGCACCTGCCAAAAAAGGGGGTGAGCAGAGCGCACGTAGGTCAGCCAATCCTGGGCCAAACGGCCGCTGCCCGCCCCCATCTCGATCACCCTGAAGACAGAAGGGGATCCCAAAATATTCCAGAACTGGCGGATCTGCTCTGCCAACAGTTGGGCAAAATCCGCCGCCAGGTGAGGAGAGGTCAGGTAGTCGGTGCCAACCGGGGATCCCCGCTCGTAATAGCCCAGCCCCGGCTCGTAGAGAGCCCACTCCATAAACTGGGCAAAGGTCACCGGCCCCTGAGCGCGAATGCGGCTGCCGATCAACTCCTGCAACCTCTGTGTGGACCGAGGTAACAACCAAGGCAAACTCAGGTCGCGCCGGGGCTGCTCAGGAACGATCACAGGTGGGGGTTCCAAAGATCCAGACTCACTTGCTCAGAGGGCGACGCCAATTTTGGCGAAACTGACGGTTCGAGACCAACAGCAGCGGCCAGAGAGCCGATACCAGCCACTTTCCGGATCCCGAATAGACGCGATCCGCTTTGCGGGCCGAGTACCAGACTCCACCTGCATAAATTGCCAAGAGCAAAAAAGGCCACATCTCAACCCATCCTGTTAACGCTGCTCAGCGAGTGGGGATCTCCGATCAGTAGGCATCCTGCAGCTCATAAAAGTCAGGCGTGATGTAGTCTTTGCGCAGCGGCCAACCAATCCAGTCTTCCGGCATCAAGATCCGCTTCAAGTTCGGGTGTCCCTCAAAAACAATGCCATACATGTCGTAGGTTTCTCGTTCCTGCCAATCCGCCGACTTCCAGATCCAATACACGGAAGGCAGCCGCGGATCCTGGCGAGGCAACTTCACCTGTAGCCGCACCTCTTGCGGGCGGTCTGCCCCATCCGATAGCTTGATCAGATGGTAGAGGCTGACCAGTGGCTGACCTGCCCCCAAGTCGTACCCACACTGGCACTGCAAATAGTTGAAGCCGTAGGCATAGAGGGCGGTGCACACAGGCAGGAGAAAATCCCGCTCCACCTCCAACAGCTCCACCCCCGCCGCATCTTTCCCCAGGTACTGGTGGTCAAAACCGTTGTCGGCCAGAAACTGGGAGACCGGGCCGCGCTCCAACGTCGCTAACGGTTCCGCTTGCCTTTCCTGAGCCTTGTCCTCTGCCATCTTACATCCCTCCCCGCAAAGCTTTGAGCTGCTGTTCCGCCTGCTTGAAGTCGGCAGTCTGCAAGGCCGGCGGCACCGGCAAGCCGATGGCAGCCGCCAGTTCCGGCGGAGGAGCTTGGCGGGTCTCGCTCTCCAGATACTTGCCAGTGATGATCTCCGGCACCGGCTTGAGGTTGTGCTTGACCGTGTAGTAGCGGTGAGTTTGTTGCAGGCGGCCCCGCTCCCGCATGTCTTCAGCGGCGATCTTCTTGCGCAGCTTGACAATGGCATCCATGATCGCCTCCGGGCGCGGCGGGCAGCCGGGAATGTACACGTCCACGGGGATTAGCTTGTCCACCCCTCGCACTGCCGTGTAGGAATCGGAGCTAAACATGCCGCCACTGATGGTGCAGGCCCCCATGGCGATCACGTACTTCGGCTCAGCCATTTGCTGGTAGAGCTTGACCAGCGCCGGGGCCATTTTCATAGTGACCGTGCCCGCCGTGATGATCAAATCAGCCGTGCGCGGTGAAGACCGGGGCAACAGGCCAAAGCGGTCGAAATCAAAGCGGGATCCCAGCATGGCGGCAAACTCGATGAAGCAGCAGGCGGTGCCATAGAGCAGGGGCCAGAGGCTGGACATCTTGGCCCAGTTGTACAGGTCGTTCACCGTCGTCAGAACGACATTGTTGGAGAGGTCGGTGGTAACCTGGGGGGCGGCCCCTGGAAACAGAACCTGCGGTTTCTCAGACGTCATGACCATTCCAATGCTCCTTTTCTCCAGGCGTACACAAGACCCACCACAAGGATGGCGATGAAAATCAGGGCCTCCACAAAGGCCAGCAACCCCAAGCGGTGAAACGCCACCGCCCAGGGATAGAGGAATACGGTCTCTACGTCGAAAATGACGAAGACCAAAGCAAACATGTAGTAACGGATGTTGAACTGGATCCAGGCTTGCCCAAACGGCTCCATGCCCGACTCATAGGTGCTGCGGCGTAGGGATCCCCGCCGCTTGGGAGCCAAGAGCGCAGAGGCCCCCAGCGCTAAAATCGGCAGCAGAGCGCAGACGATCAGGAAAACCAGCAGATACTCGTAGCCGGACAGAACAAACACAACCTCAGACCGCCTCAGTTGCTCAACATTTAGATACGTTTTCAGTATAGAGCCAGTCTGGGATTCCCCTGCGCCCTCGAATCTTCATTCTAATCATCAGTTCTGGTGATGATCACGATTGCCGGGAGCGGCGTTTTTCCAGCCAAGCCCACACTCCGCTCACCACCGCTCCGGCCATCAGGATCCCCAAAGCCGGCTGAAACAAAGGCAGCCACAGCCGCACCCAAAGCTTGTAGCCCAGTGGGATCCCGACAAAAGCCCCCGTCACCGAAAAGACAAACCAGACAAACCCGGCGAACACCAGAAAGACAATGGCAATCAGGAAGTTATCCAGCCAGCGCTTGAGGTCAGAGGAAGTCATGGAGATTAAGGCAGAACAGCTTGAAGTCAACCCAGAAGCAATATCTGAACCGAACTTTTTGGCTATCCAACGCTGGGCCAGCTCGGCTCTCGCCTGCCGTGAGCAGGCTCCAAAACCACACTAACGCCAGCGCAGTTCTCCTGCCAGCCTACCGACAGCATTTGAGAGTTGCGATTCCCTTGGTCAGCTCAGGTGGGAGATTGTCCCCCAATCGGCTGTACCGGCTGTTGACTTGTCAAGATATAGTGGTGAAAATCTGCTTATACACAATCTGTAGCGCTAAGCCGATGTCCATCTTCTCGAGCTCCTCTTTTGCAGACCGCTTACGACAGGTGATCGGCGACGAGGCCATTTATGCGTTTGGGCGACGGGCCGGCATTAGCGATACGGCCTTGCGCAGCTACCTGAAGGGTTCCGTGCCCGGCATTGACAAGGCGGTGAAAATTGCCCAGGTGGGCCAAGTCAGCCTCAATTGGCTGATCACAGGGGAGGGATCCCCACGCTTGGATTCCGACTCGAAGGCAGAGTATGTGTATGTACCTTTTGTCGATGTGGCCGTCTCTGCGGGAGCGGGGGTGTTGGTGCGGGAAGAAGCGATCGCCGCGGTGATGGCTTTCGAGCGAAACTGGCTGCGGGCCCATTTGAAGGGAAACCCTGCCAAGCTGAGCCTGATTCGGGTGCAGGGGGATAGCATGGCTCCCACCTTGGAGGATGGCGACTGGATCTTTGTGGAGCGGCAGGAGGGTGGGGATCTGAGCTGTGAAGGCATTTATGTCTTTCAGATGGATGGGGATCTGTTGGTCAAACGACTGCAGCGCCTGCCCGGATCCCAGGTGAAGGTGATCAGCGACAATCCCCGTTTTCCTCCCTTTGTGGCGGATCTGGCGGATCCCGCCAACGGATTGGCCATCATAGGGCGGTATCGAGGCCGCCTTAGTTTTGATTAGCCCTTTGAACGATGGCGGGAAGTGGCAGCTTGACCGACCGAGAATCCCCTCGGCGAGCTCCGGTCGCCGGCTAGGATCGCTTTCTAGAGTTGAGTGGAGTTCCCACTCCTTGCCTGCGTCCATTTAGCCGGAGGTTTGCCCAGGATGCCTCGCTCGTCCCAGCGCTCAACGGTTGCTCTCAATTTCCTCAGTGGGATCCTCTTGGTCAGCAGCGGGATCTGGCTGGGGATGGAGCTTCCCCAGCAGGCTCAACCTCAGCCCCAACCGGAGACCAACCTCTCTGCCGGTCAACCGGCTCCGCCTACACCAGCGATCTTGCCCACCCTGGCCCCACCCCAGGCCAATCCGCCGCTGGCCAGCCCAACGGCCAATGCAGATCCAAATGCAGATCCAGAGGAACGTCAGGCGAGCCCCACAGATCTGGAAACGGAGATTCGGGAAATCCGCCAGCAGGTGATCCAGCTCTTGATAAAAATTGAGGAACTGGAGTCGCGGCTGCAGCGGCTGCGTTCTCAAACAGCCCCTGAGCCCGTCAGGGAATCTTCCACCGCCGCCGAGATCGCTCCAGGGGAAGCCAGCGTTCCCGCCCCGACCCCAACGCCGACTCCCACCTCTTTTCAGGTGGGAACCCAAACCATCAGCCTGCCGGGGGATTTGCTGTTCGATTTTGACAAGGCCGAGATTCGACCTGAGGCGACCTCGCTGCTGGCCCAGGTGGCGAAATCCTTGGAAGCCATGCCCGGCGCCCGCGTTCAAGTGAACGGTCACACCGACAACATTGGATCCCTAAACTACAACCTGGCTCTTTCCCTGCGCCGCGCCAACGCGGTTAAAGACTATTTGATGAAACTCTTGCCGGAAGGCCATCCCATCAGTTGGACAACCTCTGGCTTTGGCCCTACCTTGCCGGTGGCCGATAACGACACAGAAGCCGGACGGCAGCGGAACCGCCGTGTGGATTTGATCATCGCTCCCTAGCTTCCCCCCCAAAATGGGGGATGATATGTTCTGGCAGGGCTCTGGTCTAGAATCTGGTAGGGCCAAATGGCTTCAGGTTCAATCCCTATCGTTGGGGTTCGGTTTTGAACGCAGCAGGGATCCCTTCGGGTGAGAAGCAGACATTTGCGCTGAGGGTTGAGACAACTCTCGACGCTCTTGGCCAAGTTTTAACCTGGTTTGAATCTTTTCGAAATGCCGGCATCCCGGATCCCATTTGGACGGAATGTCAGTTGGTTTTGGCGGAGGGGTTTACCAACGCCGTTCGCCACGCCCACCGCGCCCTGCCTCCCAGTACGCCCATTGATATTGAGCTGATCCTGATGCCGCAAGAGCTGGAGTTGCGCATTTGGGATCAGGGGCAGGAGTTTGACCTGGAGGGAGCTTTCCGGCACCTGGTGGCCAACCCCGATCCCGAATCCGAGGGGGGACGCGGCATTTGGCTGATGAAGGCTCTCTCCACCCACCTGAGCTATACTCGTCAGGCGGATGGGCGCAACTGCCTGTTGATCGGCAAGCGCTTCGACGATCTAGCTCAAGTCTATCGGTGCCAGGCCTAGGTGAGCAGGCCGCCGCTTAACTTGCGAATGGCCGAGCTGGCCACATCGCTGTAGCGCAGTTCACCGGCCAGGATCTGGCCCATACGCCGAGTGGCTCCCGGTCGTTTGACGCCCACCTTGTAGCCCACGCCTGGAAAGCGGTAGAACAAGGCCGCAATCCGTTTAGCCCAGCGCATCTCTGAGCCCCATTCCTGTTGCACGCGGGCCGAGTAGTTCGCCAGAGCCTCTGTGTTCCCCGCCAGGGCTTGGTCGATGGCCTCTGCCGCCAACATGCCGGTGAGGAGGGAAGGGCGGATCCCCTCGGCGGTAAACGGATCGACGACGCAGGCGGCATCCCCCACCAAGAGGGCATTTTGGCTGTGGAGCGGTTGCTCTTCATCCCAGAGGCAGATGGGATGGCCGAACTGCTTGACCGATTTCAAGTCTACGCCGAAGCTTTGGGCATATTGGGCGGCAATTTCCCGCAGGTTTTGTTTTTCTCCACCGCGAAAGGTGCCGGCCCCGATCGAGTAGCCATCGGCCTTGGGGAAGTTCCAAAGGTAGCCATTGCTCACGGCGCCGAAGTCGAAATGGGCGGCTGCAGTTTGCGGTTGCCCAACGGGCACCTCTGCTTCCAGGGCGGCGGCTAGACGACGGCGGCGTTCTTGAAAGCCCAGCCACTTGGCCATCGAGCCTTTTGCCCCATCGGCTGCGATCACATACCGACCCCAGACAGGGCCGGTGCTTGTCATCACTTGCCAGCGGTCGCTTTGCCACTCGAGGCCGGAGACGGGGCATGTTGCCTGGAGCGCTGCCCCTTGCTTTTGCGCCTGCTGAATCAAGTAGTGGTCGAAAACATCCCGCCGCACCATCCAAACGGGTTCTTGCAGATCCAGGTCGGCCACCACCGGATCCCCGCCGCGCCAGGTGTAGCGAATTTGCCGGATCTTCAGGGAAATGGCGGGGCTGAAGTCGAAGTCGAACCAAGCTGCCACCATGGGAGAGACCCCGCCCCCACAGGGTTTGTAGCGGGGCAAGGGATCTTTTTCCAAGACCAGCACCGAGCGCCCCCGCTTGGCCAGATGGTAGGCAGCAGAGCCGCCGGCGGGGCCAGCACCGACAATGACACAGTCGTAAAGCTGCGACATAACCTGCGATTCCCCAGCTCCCATGTCCTGGGCTTTGTTTATCGGCTTCTAGACTATTATGGCGGCAGCAAATCTACCCGCCTGTTTTTGGGAAGCCCATGCGAATTCGATGGCAACGGCTTGCCAACTTGCCCTTGACTTGCTGCTATGCCGCCTTCAAACCCTCTAGCTCGCTTGATCTCGTTGGATGAGGAAACCCCATGCACGACCTGGACAGTTTGCCAGAACCGGTAGCCGACGCCCTAATCAAAAGCCTGCTCACGGATGTGGAACGGCTGATCAACCAGCACGGCCTGTCAGAGGTTCTGGTGGGGTTGGCCATGTATTGCAATGTGCAGTTCAAGGCCAAGTTCAATAAACCCAACCGCACCGAAAAGGATGAGGAGCTGGGATTTTATTTCCGCGACGCTGCCAAAGCCCTAGAGGTGGCGGCCAGCCTCACCTACCGCACCATCGATCGCTCCCGGCCCAGCCAGCCCAACGCTTAGAGGGTAGGGATCCCGCCCTCACCCCTCTCCCAGAGGCAGCCCTCACCCCCAGCCCCTCTCCCTCAGGGAGAGGGGAGGTAGGAGGGAGGAAGGGTTTTGCGGCACTGGCACCAATTAGGCGATACCAGTTCGCTTCTGGGCTTCCTTGCGGGAGACAGCCACATGGCGCAGGCCGGCGCGGATCAGCTCCTGCTCGATCAGGGCAAAGAAGCGCTGCCGATCCCCGCTCCGCACCACTGCCAAATGATGGGCTTCCGCCAGGGCAATGGGGTAGCCAAAGCCCTTTTGCACCTGGCTCAGTACTCCCGCCAGGGCCCGCTGCAGCAGCTGGGCATCCTGGGCCACCCAGGCGGGAAACTCCAGGCGGGCGATCTCGGGGCCCCCCTTCCCGCCGACATTCAAGTAACAGCAGTGGATGTGGTGTTCCCCGAAGGCATCCAAGACACTGGCGCCACTGCGCCAGAGGGGGCTGCGCTCTCCCGGCTGCAGCAGGGATCCCCAGAAGACGCGATCCGGCAGGGGAGCAAAGGGGTGACAGGGGGGGGTTTTCTCGCCGGCACAGTAGCGATGGCAGTCGCAGCCCAGATAGGGACACAGCCCTAGGCGTAAGTAGTTAAGGGTTTCGCTGCTGCGGGAAGCGCTGATGTAGCCCACCAGGGGGATGCGGGCGGCCCGCAACTGCTCCAGAGTCGCCAGGATGGGATCCAGCCAGGGACGCTGGGTTGATCTGGGCAGCGGCTCCAGTCCCCAGGGGATCAGGGATCCATCCAGGAGCGCCAGCGTGGCGCGGCGACGGGGCACTGACAGGGCCAACTGCGCCAGCTCCTCTAGCTCTGCCTGAGCCCGCCGCAAGGCCAACACCACTTCCGGCCCCAACGAGACCCCTGTCCCGCTGCCGGGGTTCCGCACGGCAATGGCAGCACTTTGCAACCCTTCTGCCATTTGCTCCAAGAGAGAGGAGTCCGAGCGCTGCCCATACAGCAGCAGAGGCTGACTATCCAAAAGCGGCCACTCCTGGGTGCCGTAGTGCAGAACCACCCGCCCAACATTGATCAGCGAGCAATAGGCGATCTCGTGGTGGCTGGGCAGGATCTGGGATCCATCGGTGGCCACCACCGTGTGTCGTCCCTGCAGCGGCTCCACCTTGGGCAGGGATCCCCAGGTTTCCGGGGGCTCGGCGGGGCTGGCGCAGGTAAAGGCCAGATGGGATCCCCACTCCGTCCAACGCGACTGCCAAACCTGCGGCTCCTGCTGCAGGCGCCCGAAGACCTGCAGGGCTTGGCGCAGGCGCTCCTGACCGGCCCGCGACTCCTGCTGCAAGTGCCGAGCAAAGGCGGGGATCTGCCCACTCAGCTTAACCAGATCCAACATGGTTACATCAGCGTCGCGCGGCAACACGGCTGCCGAAACTCTGGGGGAGCCCTTCTGAAGAGTTGAACAGCTCTTCCAGCGGAAACTCCCCGTAGACCTCGCTGCTGTTGTTGGGGCTCTCTTGCAGGCGAACCCGATGCAGTTGCACCCCCAGCTCGCGCAGGGGCAAAGTCAGCAGCCGTTGAATGTAGAGGGCGATGTTTTCGGCGGTGGGCACCACCTGGGCAAAGTAGGGGATGTCTTTGTTCAAAAAGGTGTGATCCAGCGGTTTGACCACCTGCTCGTCAATGATCCGCTGCAGAGCCGCCAGATCCACGAGCATCCCCGTGCGCGGGTCGATGGATCCCTTGACGGTGATCTCCAGGCCGTAGTTGTGGCCATGGCCATGGGGACGGGCGCAGAGGCCGTAGATGGCGGTGTTCTCTTCCAGGCTCAAATGATCCAGGGCCAAACGGTGAGCGGCGCTGAAATGGGTGGCAACGGTCAAGTAGGCTTGCATGGCTTCTCCTCGGTATTCGGCCCAAAGTTCGGGATCCTCGTACAGGCGGACGCTGGTCAGCGGCAGCGCATCGGCCAGGCGTTGCCAAATTACGTAAGCGATAAACTCGGTGGTGGGCAGGGTTTGGGCAAACTCCGGCCAGGCTTGATTGAGGTAGGCGAAGTTGAGCTCTTGAATCACCCGCTCTCGGATCACCCGCTTGACCTCTGAGAGGTTGAGCACCATGCCGTACTCATCTACCTCCCCCGTCAGGCCCACCTCCAGCACGTAGTTGTGGCCGTGGCCGGGAAAACGGGCTTGGGGGCCAAAGCGGGCTACGTTCTCGGCTTCTGAGAGTTCGGGCAACCAGTAGCGATGGCTGGCGGCAAATTGGGCACGGCGGTAGATCGTACAGGTTCTGGGCATGGATTATCTGCCAAGGGATCCACCCTGTCAGCATAACTCTCTACCCCAGAGGATGGAAATTCTCGGCAGTTCTCGGCCTGGATCTGCAGGCATTGCTCCAGGCCAACTGGGTCAGCGTCCCCTCACCGCTCAGAGCCGCCCAGCATTTCGAGCAACGTTTTGGCGGCATCTTGCCCTGAGAGCCAAGCCCCTTCTACGCGCCCCCCGGCGCACCAATCGCCGGCACAAACCAAAGGCAATCCCTCAGCCGCCGGAATCCGGGTGCCCAAGCTGGCCAATCCCATGGTTTCCAGTGGCAAAGCGTAGCGCCAACGGTGCACCTGCATCCATTGGGGCGAAGCCAGCCAGGGATCCAGATGCTTGGCGGCGTGGGCCAACAATTCTCGACCTGCCTTTTCTAGCTCAGGTGGGCCGGCCTCCAGGTACAGAGATGACCACTCCGCCCCCCCATGCAAGACCACCACCGGCGAGAGCGGCTGCGGGCGCTTGCTGCTGTCCAACCCCAGCCAGGCCAACATCGGATCCTCCAAGCACTTGATCCCTTTCCAGGGCGGCGGCGCCATGTTCTCAGAATAGCCGGCCAAAACCGCAAGGCAGGGCTGATACTCGGCGGATCCCAGCAGAGACAGCAGGCTATCGGCAGGAGGGATCTTCTCTTGCAGCAAAGGCAGCAACTGCGGGGCCGGAATGGCCGCCACCAATGCGGCAGCCTCGTAGCATTGACCATTCTCCGCCTGCACTTGCCAGGTTGTGGCCAAACTTTTGAGGCCGACCACACGAGTTTGGGTGTGTACCGACAGCGGGGCAGCCAGGTGTTTGGCCAACATCGTCATGCCCTGGGGGCAGATGTAGCGCGGTTTCTCCTCGTTGGGATGCTCCGGGCGCAGCCCTTTTCGATCCAGCACATGCAGCGAGCGCGTCCATTCCGTCAGCAGCCCCAGGCCCAGCAGCTCCTTCACCCAGCGATGAAAGCCATCGGAATCGGCAGTCAGGTATTGAGCCCCGTGATCCACCGGCACCGTTTGTCCGAGATGCTCAACCCGACGGGTGGCCAGGCGCCCGCCCAAGCCCGCCGATTTTTCCAGCACCAGAACCCGCAGCCCCGCCCGCAGCAGTCGCCTTGCGCAGACCAAACCGGCCACTCCGGCCCCGATGACAATCACATCGGCGGATTTTGGGTTTGTCGCCTCGCCTAGCATACTGAGCCTGCCGGCCGGATCCGCACGTTCAGCTCCCGCCTTTGCCGAAGGGGTTGTTGCCCTTCTCGCCGAAGAGCTTGGCCTCTCCTTTGATGGCAGCCTTGATGATGTTGTAGGCAGCCCAGGCAACCACCAAAACAATGGGCGACAGAACGATCAGCGGACGGAGATCAATGTCCATGGTTTTCATCCCCCCCTAACATGGGCCTATCAGTGGCTGGGAATCAGAACCTCCAGAGCTGGCAACTGCCGGGAAACCCTTTTTCGACTTTTGGATCCCGCCTGAGCTGGGACGCAACCCTGGAAGGATGGCTAAGTCCAGAATAAACCCAAATGGGGATCCCTGCCGGACAGACTTTGCCTCATCCAGGTCTGTGAATTGGCGCCGGCTCAGCTCTTTTGGATCTTCACCAGTGGCTGGAGATTTTGCCCAAAGCAGCCGGCGGGCGAGTGCGGCTCAGCATTCTCGACAGAACCCCATCGTCGGATGGGGCAGCACCACAAGTCCCAGGCTCAAGGTCAACAGCCCGCGCAGGCGCCGCTACAGCACCCCCTTAGAACTGGGGATCCCTTCCTGTCGGCGCGGATCCCGTTCTACGGCCATGCGCAGGGCGCGGGCAAAGGCCTTGAAACTGGCCTCGACGATGTGGTGGGCATTGAGGCCGGCTGCCTGGCGAATGTGCAGGGTCATCTGGGCATGGTTGACCACCGCCTGATAAAACTCTCGCACCAACTGGGTTTCGTAGCGGCCAATGCGCTCGGCGGTCAGCTCCAGGCCGTAGCTGAGGTGGGGTCGCCCGGAAAAGTCCAGCACCACCTGCACCAGCGCCTCATCCAAAGGCGCCCAAAAATGACCAAAACGATAAATGCCCCGCCGATCCTGCAGCGCCAGCGCCAGCGCCTGTCCCAACGTGATGCCCACGTCTTCGTTGGTGTGGTGGTCGTCGATGTGCAGATCCCCCACCGCCTTGATCTGGAGATCGATCAACCCGTGGGTGCTGAGCTGGGCCAGCATGTGATCCAAAAAGGGGATCCCGGTGTCGATCTCGTGCTGCCCTCTGCCGTCCAGGTTGAGATGGATTTGCACATCCGTTTCCCCCGTGCGACGGTGAACAGAGGCCATTCTGGGCTGGAGCAAGGGTGGGGAGTCGTTGGCATCAGCGGTGCGGAGCACATTGGCAGTCATAGTTCCAGCATCGAGCTAGGCGGGAAGTCCCAGCTCTAGAATCGCACAAGACCACCGCCCTGTTGCCACGCAATGCTACGCGACCGATACCTTGCCAAGGGCAGCAAAGAGCATTCCTTCCCGGCCAGCGACCTGGATCCCAGCCATCCCGATACGGGTTCCCTCACCCCTACCCCCTCTCCCTCTGGGAGAGGGGAACTAGAGGCAGAAAGGGGGTTCCGTGGAATTGGAAATAGCCTGTTGTTGGACAACCCCCTTTACAATCGCTGTAGATTGCTGAAGGAAATCGCGGCAAAAGGGGTTGCCGTTTGCAGGATTGGCAGCAGGTTCAATCCGCCCTCAAGCAGTACTGGGGCTACGAGGCGCTGCGCCCGCCCCAGGCTCAGGTGATCCGCGCCTTGCTGGAGAAGCGCGACGCGCTGGTGGTATTGCCGACGGGGTTTGGCAAGTCTCTTTGCTTCCAACTCACATCCCTCTTGCAAACAGGGCTGACGCTGGTGGTCTCGCCCCTGATCGCCCTGATGGAAGACCAAGTCCAGGATCTCTGGAAGCGCCGTCTGCCGGCGGCCTGTCTGCACAGCGAGCTGGATCCGGCCCTGCGCAAGCGCGTGTTGAAGGCCCTTGAGGAAAACCGACTGCGTCTGCTCTACCTGGGGCCGGAAACCCTCTTCAGCCCCCCCGTTTGGCAACGGCTGCAGCAGCCCCAGGTGCAAATCAGCAGCCTGATCGTGGATGAGGCCCATACGTTGGTGCATTGGGGGGGATCCTTCCGGCCCGACTACCGCCGTTTGGGATTGCTGCGCCCGGCTTTGGCCAAGCCCTCGTTTCCCATCGCCGCTTTTACCGCCACCGCCGATCCCCAAACCTGCACTCGCCTGGGCCACATCCTGGGGCTGCAGGATCCGGAGTGCATCCGCGCCGATCCGCTGCGGGCCAATATCTCCCTCAATGTGGCCATCGCCTGGAGCCCGGCGGATCGCCGTCGGCGGCTGTTGCGTTTTCTGGCCGAAAACCCCGGCCCGGGCCTGGTGTACGTGCGCACACGGCGGGATGGGGAGGAGCTGGCCGCGTGGCTGGGCCGCCACAACCAAGAAACCGCCACTTACCACGGCGGCCTGGAAGCGGGATCTCGCCGGCGCTTGGAGCGGGCCTGGCTGGCGGGCGAGCTGCGCTTTTTGGTTTGCACCAACGCCTTTGGCATGGGGATCAACAAGCCGGATGTGCGCTGGGTGCTGCATTTTCATCCCCCGCCCCATTTGATGGATTATTTACAAGAGGTGGGGCGGGGCGGGCGGGATGGCGGCCCCTGTCAGGCCCTGATGCTGGTCTCGGAGCCGACGGGCCTGCTGGATCCCAGCGATCGCCAGCGCCAAGCCTATTTCTATTCTCAGCAGGAGCGCCTACTGGCCCAAGCACGCCGCCTGCTGCAAACTCTGCCCCCGCAGGGATCCTATGCCGACCTGCCGCCAGGAGAAACCCGGGTGGCCCTGGGCCTGTTGCAGGAGATGGGCTGTCTGCGCTGGCCGGATCCCTTTCACTTTCAGGTGCTGCACCGCCGTTGGCAGCCGCCGCCGCGGCAGGATCCCTGGCACGAGATGGAGGCCCTGATCCACGCTCGCGGCTGTCGGTGGCAGGCGATCTTGCCCTACTTTGGCTACCCTGGGGAACACCCCGGCCTGCCCTGCGGCACCTGCGACCGCTGCCGCCAAAGGCGCTGATTGTTTTGGCAGCAGGGAAGCCAGAAGCCGGGAGAGCGGCTAGGATCATCTGCGCTTGGGTTTTCGCAAAAGATGGGGATCCCCCAGCATTGCTGACGACTTCCGGTTATGCCCATGAGTGTCTCCGGATCTCTGGCCGACGAGCTTGACCAGCCCTTGTCCCTAGCTCGACAAGTGGCGCAACTGCTGGTGGTGCCGGTCTCGGCCCGTTTGGGATCCCAGTCGCCCCCTCGAGAAGTTCTCAGGCGGCTGATCCAAGAGGTAGGGATTGGGGGCATCTGGCTGACCGAGGGCCATGTGGCAGAAGCCCTGTTGCTGGTGGAAGAGTTGCAAACCTGGGCTGCCCTGCCCCTTTTGGTGGCGGCGGAGGCCGGTCGTGGGCTGGCCCTGCAGGGGGCGACTTCTTTTCCCCACCCCCTGGGCCTGAGCCGCCTGGGATCCGAAGCCGAGCGCTGGGCGGAACAGTGGGGTTGGATCACGGCGCGGGAAGCAGCGGCCCTCGGCATCAATTGGCTGCTTAACCCGGTCGCAGAGCTGCTGGGGGAAGATCCCCTGTCTGCTTTGCAACTGGCGCGAGCCTTTGTGCGCGGATGTGAGCAAGCCGTCCCAGAGGGGATCCTGACCACGGCCAGCTCTTTCCCCGGCAAAGGGGAAGTAAGGTCGGCTGCAGCAGAGCAGGTTTCAAAGGCACCGGACATCCCCTGGTGCCCCCGTTTGAGCCTGACCCCAGCCCAGCTCCAAGAGGGGCCTTGGCTGCCGTTCCTGCTGGAGCAGGTGGGGGCGATCTTGGTTTCTCATGTGGTGCTGCCGGAGTGGGATGAGCGCTGGCCCATCACCCTGCTGCCGGGGCGGCTCACCCAGCTGCTGCGGCGGGAATGGGGGTTCGGCGGGCTGATCGTGGTGGATAGACTCGATGACGGCTTTCTGGCGGAGCTGGCCGCTGGGACGGAGCTCTCTCCCAACCGATTGGCCGTGCGGGCTTTCCAGGCCGGTGCCGACCTGATTTTGGCCCCCCCCGATCCAATGGCCTCGCTGGCAGCCGTTTTGGAAGCGGTGCAGCAGGGATCCCTCAGCGCCGTCCAACTGGCCCAATCGGTGACGCGGGTGCTGCGCGCCAAGCAGCGAGTCCTGCCTGCGGCCTCAACTCTCCTCAAACAGGTGTGGCCGGCCTTGGCGGAAACGGATTTCAGCGCTGTTGGCGGCTGGATGGGGGCCAAGGATCCCACCGACCCGGCCCTCAGCCGCGGCTCCCCCGCCGAGCACCTGAAACCCCTCTTGCTGGGGGATCCCATCCGCAAGGACTCGGCTTTGGGAAAGCTGTTCAACACGCGCGCCAACCTGCCCTCTGCTCTGCACAAAGCCGCCCAGCTGGGATCCCTCTTGGCCGAGCAGGATATTGCTCCCTGTCAAGCCGCCATGGCCCGCGGTGGGGTGGAAGGTGGCCGGCCCCTCAGACCGCCCCCAGAGCCCAGATGGTTGAACTGGATCTGGCTGGATCCCCCCCTGGACACTGCCGACCTGCAGTTGCAGTCTCCCGCTGTTCAGGTGCCGGCGGCGTTGGGCATTCTCCCTGTGGTCAGCGATGCCCTCACCCCCCTGCCTTGGCTGGAAGCTGCTTTGAACAGCGCTCCAGGGCTGGTTTTCCAAGCTTTCCTTCGCGATCCCCTGCCCAACTATGTGCTGGATTGGCTGCAACAGCATCGGGAGCGGGTGGCAGCCGTCGTCGTTTATGGTAATTTATCCTTCTACCGCCGCCTGCAGGCGCACTTTCCAGGGGCCAATCTCATCCACAGCCTGAACCGGGATCCCTGGGCCCAAGCAGAGGCGATGGAGCGGCTCTTTCCCAACCGCGCCATCCCAGAGGGAGCGCAATCTCAGACAGACCGGCAAATCATTAAGAAAAAGTAAATACCATTACAGATTATTGGCAGGGAAGGGCTCCTGAGTTATCGTGTTGGTTGAAATGTAAAAGATTGAAACGGTCTCTCTCAGCGTTGTCTGTGCATCCCTCCCTCTCAGACATCCCGCCATCCGGCAGCAGCCAGGCGTCGCCCGGCTGCTGGGCTGAGTTTGAGCAGAAGCGACTGCCCTCCTCCCAAAAGCGTTTACAACCTTTCCTCAAGTCCTTGCAGCAGTTCTTCACAGGTGTCTGGGCCCAAAAAGCTCGTTGGGGCGTCGTCCTCCTCGGCCTGGCGGTAGTCACCTGGGTTTGGTTGAGTGCCGGGGCTCGGCTGGATCCCTACACTCAAGCTGTCCTCAGCCTAGAGGGGCAGGTTGGCCGTGGTGCTTCCTTGTTTGCCCTCAACTGTGCGGCTTGCCATGGAGAAGAAGCGGATGGTCGGGTGGGGCCCAGCCTGCGGGGGGTGAGCAGCCGCCGTTCGGATCGGTTTATCATTCAGCAAGTAACCGGTGGCAAAACGCCTCCCATGCCCCAGTTCCAGCCCGATCCCCAGGAGATGGCGGATCTGCTCAGCTACTTGAAAACGCTCTGAGGCCGTTTCATGGGCCTGACCCAGCAGCTTGCTTGCTATGCTCTCTGGCTGGCCTCCGTCTTTGCTTTTGCGGAATGGCTGCGCTCCCAGCAGGTGGACGGAGAATGGGTGCGCAAGGCAATTCACATCGGCGTGGGCAATATCATTTTGCTGGCTTGGGCCTTGCAAGTGCCCCGCTGGCTGGGGGTAGGGTTCTCGCTGGTGTTTGCCGGCCTGGCGCTGCTCTCCTACCGAGTGACCCTTTTGCCCAGCTTGAATGGGGTCGGTCGGCGCAGCTTTGGCACCTGTTTCTATGCCCTCAGCATTGGCCTGCTGCTGTTTTGGTTTTGGCGGCCACAGCGACAAGTCTTCGCGGTGATCGGCATCTTGGTGATGACGTGGGCGGATGCCTTGGCCGGCTTGGTGGGCAAAACCTGGGGCAAACACCCCTATCAACTGGGATCCCTTCAAAAAAGCTGGGAGGGATCCCTGACCATGTGGGCGGTGAGTACCTTGGTGATCGCGGCGCTGCTTCTGGGGTACTTCGGCTTCTCTCCCCCTTTGCTCGCCATCAGCCTCTTGGTGGGGGGAATAACCATGGGCTTGGAGGTGTTCTCTTGGTGGGGCTTGGATAACCTGACCGTGCCTTTGGCCAGTGCCGGCCTCTGTTTTGCCCTGCTGCAGAGCCTCAACTATTTATAAACTTTACATAAACTAAATCCTGCAGTCGGGCTCGCAAGCGGTCGTCCTCTTTCAAGCCTGACGGCGTTCTTGCTCCTGCTCTTCCTGCTGCTGCCACTGCCTGAGCAACTCTTTGGCCGCCTGTGGGGTAAAGTAGTCCAGCTCCATCAACTTACGGTAGGTCAGAATTTGCCGCATCTCCAGGGGCATGTCTGCTTTTCGGTAGAAGTAGTGGATGCGGCTGATGTTTTGCTCCATCTCCGTAAACTCTTGCTCCTGCTTTTCCTGCTTAAGCACCTCATGGGGAGCAGACATGCGGTTGTAGTTAGGGATCCGCTGCCTGCCGGTGGTCTTGCCCGAGGCAGGCACACGATGGGCTCCGCTTTGCCGGTTGTTGGCCGGATCAGAAGAGTTGAAAAAGAAGGAGAGCATCCGTCAACCTCACACAAGCAGGTGAAATGGGGCCGTCTCAACAGCAAGTTAACAATATCAAGTTTAGATGAAGAAGTGAAGGCGTCGGTGATCTGGATCCCGTTGGGGCCCTGTATCTTTACTGTCTTGCTCCCCTGGGATGGTTGAGGGAAATCGGATGTAGCTTCCCCCCGACTGCTACAGATGGGATTCATCTCCGCTTAGCAGCCAAGTGACCGACACTCCCAACGCCTTGGCAAAAGCCACCAGTTCCTTGTCGATGACGCGCCGTTTTCCCTTTTCCACCTGGCCGATCTTGACGTAGTCCAACTGCACACCGTACTTGGCCAAGCGGCCCGCCAGTTGATCTTGGGTAAGTTGCAGCTTCTCCCGTACCCAGCGCACCCGCTCCCCAATCAAGTTGGCCGATGGATGGTGCCGGTCGTTCAACTCCATAGGAGCAGCAAGTTGTAAATATTCTTTATCCAGACTGAAGAGGTTCGCAGCTCGCCAATCGCCCCATGGTAGCCTGAGCTGGCAAGGTTCCCTTTTCTTTGGGATCCCAGCCGTGGAGCTGGCCAGCCCACGAACAATCTTACCTCAAGGCCTAGATCGAAAATCGCTTACTGCCTTTTGGCGGGCAATCCCTTACCCACAGAGGCTTGGCGGACGGGATCCCTGTTGTTCGAGCATTGAACCGGAAAAATCTCGGGACAAAAAAGGGTGGCATGATCGATTTTCGCTCGCACCGGAAGAAAAAACCTTTCTAGACTGGGAGGTGACGTTCTCTCCTCACTTGGCCGTGGTTTTTTCTCGTCCTCATCCTGAAGACTCTGCCTCTTTGCCTCAGGAGCTCGACGAGCTCTGGTTTGACCCTGAGTCTGCCCTTCAAGAAGTCGACCCAGAGCCGGTTGCTGGCGGCTCGCGGTTGAATGAAGATGCCGTCGATCACTACTTAAATACAATCGGTCGCGTGCCCCGCATCGACCACGCCGAAGAAATCGAGCTGTCGCGCAAGATCCAGCAAAAGCTCCTCATCGATCAAGCCCGGCAGGAGTGGCGGCAACAACGGGGCAGGGATCCCAGCGACGAGGATCTGGCTGAGGCCCTGCAGATTTCCGTATCCACCTTACGGTCCCGCATCCGACAAGGGGAACAGGCCCAGCGCAAGCTGATCAACGCTAATCTGCGTCTGGTGGTCAGCGTGGCCAAGAAATACCTCAATCGGGGGGTGCCCTTTTTGGATCTGATCCAAGAGGGCAATATCGGGTTGATTCGGGCCACCGAAAAATTCAATGCGGAACGGGGTTTTCGCTTCAGTACCTACGCCCATTGGTGGATTCGCCAGGGGATCACCCGCTGCATTGCCAACCAAGCGCGGACGATTCGCCTGCCGGTGCACATGGTCGATAAAGTACGCCTGCTCAAACGCACCAACCGCGAGCTGATGAAGCTACAGGGGCGGCGGCCCACCGAGGCGGAGCTGGCAGAGGCACTGGGCATTAAAGTCAAGAAACTGCGCATGATCCAGCAGGCTGCTGCTTTGCCCCTGTCACTGGATGTGCCGGTTGGCCAGGAAGGAGAAAGCTGCCTTGGCGATTTGCTGCAGGATGAGCGGCAAGAGCAGCCTTTCCAAGGGATCCTTGTGCAATCGATGCAGCAGGATGTGCGTTCTGCCATGCAAACCCTGAAGCCGATTGAGAGGCAAGTGCTGGAGTTGCGCTACGGGTTAGACGGGCAACAGGCGAGAACCCTGCGGGAGGTGGGGGAGCACTTTAACCTGACGCGGGAACGGATTCGTCAGATCGAGCGGGATGCCCTGCGCAAATTGCGGGTGGGATATCCTTCACGAGCTCTGGCCCAGTACATTCGCTAGCTGTCACGGCTTCGCAGACGGGTTTCCCGACCAGCTTTCTTTTTGCTCTTGGGTTGAACGCCGCAGCCCAGCGATGAAGCGGATCGTTACGTCGTTGTTGCTACGCAGCGTTGTCGCGAATGCGCCAGCGCGCGGAGCTCTATACCTAACTCCCCTCTCCCTCTGGGAGAGGGGCTGGGGGTGAGGGCCTCTGGGAGAGGGGTCGGGGGTGAGGGATGGGAGAGGGGCCAAGGGTGAGGGTAGCGTCAGATGCCAGGAACCAGACTTGAACTGGTGACACGAGGATTTTCAGTCCTCTGCTCTACCAACTGAGCTATCCCGGCTCTGGGCTTATTATCTTACAACCCTGCGAAGGCTTTCGGCAACTGGTAATACCCCCCATTCAGCCAATCAGTTTCTCCAAAGCCTCCATCTGGGGAATGCAGAGAACCTCTCGGGTGCGATCCCGGCGGATCAGCTCTTCCTGCTCCAGCTTAGACAGGACACGGGTGACCGTTTCCCGAGCCAAGCCGCTCAAGCTGCTCAGCTCCCGATGGGGCAAGTTGGGAATCTCTACGCCACCCCGGCTGACCCGGCCACGAGACTCGGCCAAGAACAGCAGGATATCGGCAACACGGGCCGTACTACTGGCCTCGCGTAACTGCAGACGACGGTTGATCTGCCGCAAACGACGCGACATGAGTTGAGCAAGGCGGATGCCGGCCTGGGCATCCGAGGCCAAAAAAGCCCGAAAGTGCTGGGCCGACAGACAACTGACTTTGGTGGCTGTTAGGGCTATGACATCGGTGGAACGGGGCGCTTCGTCCAAGGCAGCCATCTCCCCGAAGACTTCTCCTGGGCCGAGAATGGTGAGGGTGATCTCCCGGCCTTCGAGATCATGGGTGCGAATCTTGACCCACCCTTCCAGGATAAAGTAAACGGCGTTGCCCCAGTCATTTTGTAGCAAGATGGCCTGATTGGCCGGGTGGGAGCGCAACGACATTTGCCCGGCCAGAACCTCTAGCTTCTCAGGAGGGAAGCCCTCGAACAGGAGCATCAGGCGCAGGTCATCTGAAGTTACATCGCTCACCGCTGGATCCTCCTGCAAGCGGTCAATTCTGGTCGAGTTGGGTGAGAAAAGGGTGGGGGCCTTTAAAGACACGTTGACACACTTCCCAACCTCCTGCTGGCTTTGTGTAAGGCGAAATGTTCGGGTAAGCGCACCCCTGTTCCCTGCTCAACAAGAGCTGCTGCCCTCCTCTACAGCCATTGCAAATAGCGATGCAGCGGATGGTTGTGTCGATCCCCAACTCCCTTCTCCCTCTGGGAGAGGGGCCGGGGCGCGGCGGGTTCGGGAAGTGTCTTTCGGGTTGGAAATAACCTCAACCCGCAAACGGTGAAATCCACCTTGCTCATGTCAATTTTCCTGACTGGGTGCAGTTTGAGTCGAGACCCAAAGCTGCTGAAGTTGAGAGGGCCAATCTTGACTGGTATCCAGAACCCTCAAAAAAGGCCGTTCCAACTCGGAAAACTCCTCCCAGTGGGCTTGTTGCTCGGTAAGCATCTCGGCCGTGGCATCGGCAATGTCGGCAGGGCGCTGCTCAACTCCATCGATGCAGCCGGTTTGAGGAGCTTGGCTGCGGCGTTGCAGGCGCTCTCGCAAAACAGGCTCAGGGGCGTAACAGTGGAGAATGTGCAGCGGGATCCCCCGTTGTTGGGCCTGCGCAATGGCCATTCCCCGCAGCGCCTGCCGGTCGAACTTGGCATCCAGAATCACGGTGTAGCCCTCCTGGGCCAGCTCCACGCCCAACTGCACCAGGCGGCGGTAGGTTTTATCGGTCATCTCCGGGGTATAGACCGCCGGCCCCCCCCGTTGCCATAAGGGGATCCCGGCCAAATGCTTGCGCACGGCATCGGAGCGAATGTGAATGGCTCCCTGCTGACGGGCTAGGTGACGGGCCACCGTACTTTTGCCGGATCCCGACAATCCCGACATTAAGAACAACTGCCCCTGCTTGGGGAGAGTGTATTCCCAGGCCAGGCGATAGTACCGAGCAGCAGTGCGGAAGGCCGTTGCCTTGGTTTCCTCTGTTGCCGTGGGATCCTCCAGCAAAAAAGAGGTAACCTTGGCCCGCACATAAGCTTGGCGATTGAGGTAGATGGGCAGGATTTTCAGCCCTTCCCAATCTCCGGTTTCTTCCAAGTAAGTGTTCAAATAGACGTTGCCCAGATCCGGACGATAGCGGGCATCCAGATCCATCACTGCATAGGATACGTCGTACATGACATCCACAAAGCGAAAGGCTTCGTTGAACTCGATGCAATCAAAAAGTAGGATCTTCCCTTCCCAAAAACAGATGTTGCGCAGGTGCAAATCTCCGTGGCATTCGCGAATGCGGTCTTGTTCTATTCTTTGTTGGAAAAGCTCCTGCCGCTCGGCAAAAAAGCGATCGGTGTAGGCTCGGGTTTCTCGATATTGCCGAGCTGTTTGGGGGCCGCCGATGTAGCGCTGGGTTTGGGCGTAATTCTCGTCAAAGGCCTCGCGCACCCGTTCTGGCCGGCCAAAGCTGCGAATGTAATCGTTGGTCTCGGCCTGGGCATGAAACATCGCCACCACCCGCCCCAGCTCTTCCATCAAGGCCGGCGTCAGCTCTCCTCGCTCAAAGAGGTTGCTGAACAGTTGCTCTTGGGGAAATTGCCGCATTTGCAGGGCGTATTCTACAAGCTCGCCGCTGCCGCTGAACTGAAAGCGGCCATTGGTTTGAAAAATAGGCAACACCTGCAGATAAAGGCCGGGAGCGCCGCGTTGGTTCATGCGCAGCTCCTCTTGGCAAAAGTGGCGCCGCTGCTCTAGGGTGGTGAAATTCAAAAAGCCGAAATCCAGAGGCTTTTTCACCTTATAGGCATAGTCCCCCGTCAGCAGAATATAGGAAATGTGGGTTTGAATAAGCTGAATGGGATCCTGCGCCGGATGAGGGTAGAAGGCGGGATCCAGCATCGCTTGGATCAAAGGGGGCAGGTGGGCATCGGCCATGAAAAACGATAGAGATGGAAAGGTTGGGGTTAGGGATCCCGATCTTCCGCCACCTATTCCCTGAAGGGCAAGGCAGCCTCCTGAGGGGAGAGGCGGATCAGGCTGATCCCTTGCTTAATTAGGGTATCTTGAGCTGCACCGGAAAGGGCGTAGGGCCAGACCAGATACTTGGTGTTGATGTAGTCTTGTCCGCGCTTGGCCAGGTTCACCTGTTCCGAGAGCATGCGCACCTCTGGCCCGCGGCTGATGGTGGCTTCGGCCCGGCGAATGCGCTGCATCAATTGGCTGAACAGCTCCTGGGGCTGCTGCACAAACACCACAATGGCCAAGTCACAGGGGTTGTAATAGTTGCCGATGCCACAGAGGAGCAGGGCTTCACTGCAGAGAACGAGGCTTTCCTGGTCTCCCAAGGCCACCACCGGATACAGAAAGGTGCGCACATCCTCCAGTTGCCAGTGGTTAAAAGAGTGGCTATCCACCTCTCCCCGCACCCAAGAGGAGATGGCAGGAAAAACCGCTTCACTCAACAGCCGATAGGCCGTCTGGGGCCGTCCCAGCCAGCAGAGGGCATTTTCGTAGAAGCTCTCGTTCTCCAACAGGTGGGGGGTGAGAGGAGCGACCATGGGCAGATCCTCGACCAACTTTTCCAGCATGCCTACTCGGGGATGGTTAAGGCAATTTTGCCCAGAACGGATCCCTGCTCCAGCAGCCGGTGGGCGGCAGCCGCTTCGGCCAGAGGAAAGGTATGGCTGAGCTGGATCCGCAGTTGGCCCTGGTCGATGAGGCGGGCACACTGCCTGAGAATTTCCGCCTGGTTTTGCTGGGCGTTGGTGAGGTTTTTCAGCATCGGGGTGAGCATCAGCTCGAACCCCACCCGCAAGTTGCGGTCGCGGGCCACCCGCCAATCGGTCTCCGGGGCCGGCGCCAGCAGGGTGACGATATCCCCGTACACGCGCACCGCGGGGAAGGTCTGCTCCAAGATCGCGCCGCCCAAAGTATCCAGGGCCAGATCCACCCCTTCCCCCCCTGTCCAGTCCCAAACGGCCCGCACAAAGTCGGTCTGCCGGTAGAAGATGGGCAAGTCGGCCCCCAAAGAACGGACAAACACCGCCTTTTCTGGGGTGCTCACGGTGGTGGCCACTTTGGATCCCCGTAGGCGGGCCAGTTGGATGGCCACATGGCCAACTCCACCCGCTCCCCCGTGGATAAGCACACGTTGGCTGGCCTGCAGCCGTCCCCGGTCGTAAA
Organism: Synechococcus sp. H55.8; assembly: GCF_047462375.1. NCBI lineage: Bacteria > Bacillati > Cyanobacteriota > Cyanophyceae > Synechococcales > Synechococcaceae > Synechococcus > Synechococcus sp. H55.8. The sequence goes on from NZ_JANSJC010000007.1 coordinate 36,187, forward strand.
GGGCTTCCCAGGCGGTGATCAGCACCAGCGGAGCAGCCGCAGCTTCGGCAAAGCTCAGTGTTCTGGGCTTGGGAGCCACAAAGCGCTCGTCCACCACGATCAGCTCGGCATAGTTGCCCGCCTGCCTGCCCAGACCGCCGTGGCAGAAGTAAACCTCATCTCCCACCGTAAAGTGCCTGACGCCGGATCCCACGGCTTCCACAACGCCGGCACCGTCACACCCCAAGATGGCTGGCATCTCTTCGGGGTAGAAGGTGCCTCGCCGCCGCAGCTTGGTGTCGATGGGGTTGACGCCGGCTGCCTTGAGGCGGATGCGCAGCTCCCGCTCACCGCGAATCTGAGGTTCAGGGACTTCTCGGAGTTGCAGAACCTCTGGTCCACCGGGCACACTCATGACCACAGCTTTCATGCGCTCAAGTTGTTCGGTTCTGGTTGGATTGGCCCGTTCAATGGATGCAAGATAAGACTTGGCATTATCGACCATCACCGGGGAACTCCCATAGCATTCGGGTAACATTTGGAAAAAGCTGCATCGAGAAATTCCCCGATGAGGGGCAGCACTTGTTCCCCATGCAAGGCAGGGATAGCATGGCTGGCGCCGGGCAGGATCTTGAGCTGCGCTCCGGGGATCCCTGCGGCGTAGGTTTGGCAGTGCCAGAGGGGGATGGTGTCGTCCTGTTCGGCGGCAACCACCAGGGTGGGGGCCTGAATGTGTTTGAGGTAACGCTCAACCGTATCGACGGCAGCTTGCGGGCGCAGACGTTGTCGGAGAAATTGCCGGGCCACCGGTTGTTGGCGCAGGGATCCGCGCAACCACAAGAGTTGAGCCAGTTTGTCTTCCCAATGCCACCATCGGGCCAGGGGGGTGATCGCCCGCAACAGCCAATCGACCCAAACGCTTTCCCAGAGCAAGGGCCGCAAATGGCGGTAGCGTTTGACAAAGCTGTCGTCGCGGATCCCGGCAGGGGCCAACAAGACCAACCCCCGCAGTGGATACCGCACGGCATAGGCCGCTGCCACCCAGCCGCCAAAAGAATGGCCCACCAGAACCGGAGCCGATAGGCCCAGCGCCTGGACAAATCCGCGCACAAACTCCACTTCTGCACCGATGTCGTAGCGCAAGGCCGGCTGGCTGGACTGCCCGAACCCCAGCAAATCGAGGGCGATGCAGCGGTACTCGCCTCCCAACCCCTGCATCAGCGGCCACCAATTGGCGTGGGTGGCCATAAAACCGTGCAAAAACAGCAGGGGGATCCCGTCTCCCCACTCTCGATAGGCGGCCCAGCAGGACTCTGCCCCCGGGATGTTCAATCCTTCCAATTTCACCCTCTGCAGCGGGATCGCTTGAACGCGCGCTCGTAACTCCGCCAGGCGCTGCGCCAAAGGCAGCCGTTCCAACAGCTCTTGCTCGATCATCGGCCCATCGTCAGCAGATACAGCCTTTTCCCGTGCTACGCCAAGGTCACCCCGCCGCGAACGGGTGAGGGGACAGAGCCCTTGATGGATCCCAGGCAGCACTTCTTCTGAGGATCTTGTAGAGATCTTAACTGATCCCAAAAACTCCCACGGGGTCGGGAAAAGCTGCGACTCAACCGAGCAACTGCAAATGGGGAGGGGGGATTTTCAGCCAGTCCTGGCGGGTCAGTAGCCCTTGGAGAAAGCGGGTGGCCGCCTGCGATTGATAGCGCTCCGGGTTAAAAGCCAGCCAGAGGGTACGCCGTATCTGCAGCCCTTCCACCGCCAGCTTTTGGAACCGACCTTGCTCCACATCGGCTCCCACCGCCACCGTCGACAAAAAAGCCACCCCCAAACCCGCCTGGACGGCATTTTTGATGGCTTCAATCGAGCTGAGCTCCAGCCGCACATTCAGTTGAGCCGGGTTGATGCCGTGGCGATTCAACACCCGGTCGATGGTCTGCCGCGTGGAAGACTGGGGATCCAGAGTGATAAAAGGCAAAGTCAACAGATCCGCTAGAGCAGGAGAGTCAACGGCACAGCCGGGGGCGCCGACCAGCACGTATTCATCTTCCGCCAGAGCCATCACCTTCAAGTGCCGCTGTAAGTCAAACGGGATCTCCCCACCGACAATGGCCACGTCCAATTGACCATCCACCAACTTCTGGGCGATTCGCCGCGTGGATTGCACCAAGAGCTGCATCGAAATCTGGGGATAGCGGCGGTGATATTGCGCAATCAAAGAAGGCATGACATAGGTGCCCACCGTTTGGCTGGCCCCCAAAACCAGGTGCCCTCGCTCCATTGCTTGCAAATCTGCCAGAGCCTCGAGGGTTTCATGGCACAGCTTAAGGATGCGCTCGCTGTACTGCAGCAATACTTTCCCGGCATCCGTCAACTCCACCTTGCGCCCACTGCGGTCGAACAACACCACCCCCAACTGCCGCTCTAGGTTCTGCACCTGCAAGCTGACAGCGGGTTGGGAGACAAACAGGCTATCGGCAGCACGGCGAAAACTACCCTGCTGGGCAATTGCCCGCACAATGAGAAGTTGATCTAGGGTAAACGGCAACTCATCCGGCATAAGGAACTCCAAACTGCCCGGCGGGATCTCTTTCAGTTCCCTGAGGAGCTGGGCAGCCCAGGATTGGAAACCCACATGAGATCATCATAAACAAGCGAGAAATCTAAAGAGAACAGCTCAGCCCCTCCCCGGCAGCTCGGCTGCGGGGGTTGACCAGCCAAGGATAGAGAGGGAGGCCTGGAACTTACAGGCTGTTTTAGCGAAAAGCGACCTAAAGTTCCCAGTTAAGAGCTACGCCAGGACTTCATCCCGCCAACGCGACTGGCCGTGGGGAGCAGGTCAGCGAGGGCCATAGGACGTCCAATAGCCGCGCCCCTGTTGCCTTGCCGCAGTGGCTGCTTCTCTGAGGATAGGGCCATACTTGAGGCCATCGGTTCGCCCAGACAACAGGCCATGGCCCAAAAACAGCATTTCCTGGTTGATGAGGGTATTGGCCTGCCAAACGTAGGCAGGTAACGTGGGAGCGGGAGCCAGGGCAGGATCCAACTCCAGAAACACCTCCCGTCCCAGCAAAGCCGTCTGCAAATATTGGCCGGCATTGTAAACCGCCAAAGGGGTTTGTCCGCGCAGCTCCGTCCACGTAGGATTGATCTCCGCCGGCAGGGGATCGATCCCGATCAGTTGCACCAGCCGCAAATCCAAATCCCCTTCAAGCTGGACAACCAGGGTGTTGTTGTCGACCACCCGAACTATGGCTGCACGCTTTAGATCGCGCAGCTCCGGACGCGCCACCCGTGTCAGGGCCCAAGCGGGCCATGCCGAGCACAGCAAGGGCAAAGCCAGAACGCTGCCCAGTTTGATAAGGCTCCGTCCATTGGCTACAAGCAGGGATCTGGGGCGAGGAGAACTCGGAGCAGAACGCAGAGATTTTTTCAGCACGGACTTTAGCCGTTGCAGGACAGACTTGACGATAGGGATGGTTCGCATGTTGAACTTTGGCTAGATCTCACGCCGCCCTCGCACCGCCGCCCACTGGGCCTCAATGCGGGATCCGGCCTGCCGTCACTCTACAAAAAACTTGGGCAGATGGGTCGGTTCTGCGGGCTATCTCTCGATTTCAACTGGCGGATGCGCTACCCCGTGACAATCTATAGAGTCATTGCAAATAACAAGGAAACAGCTCGTTATTTCCCAGCTCCCCTCTCCCTGAGGGAGAAGGGCCGGGGGTGAGGGCTGTCCCTGAGGGAGAGGGGCCGGGGGTGGTCGCGTGAGCGGCGCGGAGCGCTTGGGCTGTCCCTGAGGGAGCGAGGCCGGGGGTGAGGGTGTCCCTGAGGGAGAGGTCGCGCTAGCGGCGCGGAGCGCCTGGGCTGTCCAAAGAATCTCTCAAAAGCGGGGATCCAAGAGGGTAGTAGGGTTCTTCTCGACTTCTGCGGATAGGAGGGAGTTGACCAGCACGGTCACCAAGCCCAGCCGATTGCCCGCCAAAATATCGGTCAATAGGCGATCTCCCACCATGGCCACTGCCTCCACCGGCAAGCCCATCTGAGCTACGGCCCGCCGCAAGGCCCGCCGTGAAGGCTTCCCAGCGCGGTGAATGTAAGGTAGATCCAGGCTTTCTCCAATTTGTTGGATGCGGTTGCGATTGATGTTGTTGCTCACCAGCCAAATTTGAAAGTGCGGACGCAACTGCTCCAGCCAAGCGGCCACAGCAGGAGCCACCTCAGCCTGTCGGATCGGCACCAGCGTATCGTCCACATCGAAGATGACGCCTTTTACCTGCCAGGCCCACAGGTCTTCGGCCCGCAACTTCAAGACAGTGCCGGGCACCACCACATCCGGTTGCAGGAGCTTGAACCAAGGCTTACGTACCATTCTCGGCTAAGGACTTGTTTGAGAACTGGGCCGAGATCCCTGGGCAGCTTGCTGGCGCTCTTGAAGAATCTGCAATTGGGCTGCCTCGTGCTCGGCTAAAGTTTTGCTGAAAACATGGGTGCCATCGTAGCGGGCTACAAAGTAGAGGTAATCGGTCTTTTCAGGCTCCAAAACGGCTTTGAGGCTGGCCAAGCCTGGGCTGGCGATGGGGCCAGGGGGCAAGCCGGGGTTGAGGTAGGTGTTGTAGGGAGAGGGAGTACGCACCTCGGCAAGGGTGAGGCGGCGATCCGGAGTTTGCCGGATATTCAAGGCATATTCCACCGTCGGATCGGCTCCCAGGGGCATTCCCTGCTTGAGCCGGTTCAAGAAGACACCCGCGATCAAAGCGCGCTCTTCCGGCACCACAGCTTCCCGCTCCACAATACTGGCCAGGGTGACCCACTCATGCAGAGACAGGGAAGTGGCATGCTGCCGGAACAGGGGCAGAGCCACCGCAACAAATCGCTGGAGCATGGCATCGATCACCGCCTGGGCCTTTTGCCGGTTCGGCAGGGATCCCTCCACCTGTTCGACGGGAAAAAGATAGGTATCCGGGAACAGGTAGCCTTCCAAAGAGCTCAAGCTGGGGGGCAGCCAATCAAGGGGAGGGATCACGCGGGCTGTGGCAATGAAAACTTCGGCTGGCATCCAGTTGCGCTCGGCCAAAGCTGCCGCCATCTGCTCGATGCGCCAACCCTCCGGGATGGTCAGCCGTCTCTGCAAGATCCTTCCCTGCCGCAGTTGTTGCGCTACGGTCAGCATGTCTTGGTTGGGATCCAGAGCGTAGGTGCCCGCCTGGAAGACCCAGTCGCGCCCGAAGGTGCGGCTCCACAGCTCCCAGGCCAGAGCCGAGCGGATCACCCCTGCTTGGCGCAGTTGTTGCCCGATCCGACGGCTGCTGCTGCCCGGCTGGATCCTCACCTGGATCGGCTCTGAACCTCCTACAGGCTGGATCCAAGTCTGCCACCGCCAGTAGCCGAAGCCGACGGCCAAAGCCAGCAGGAGAGCCAAGCCCTGCAGCAAGCGCCGACCCCAGCGCCCACGGAAGCGGCGGGGAGCGCTTTGGACAGCAGAGGGTCTGGGCGAGACGGGATCCCCTGGGGCCGAATGCCGGATCTGCTCTGTCATCGCCTTCTCCTCCCAATGGCCTGAGCACACCTTTGGGCCAGGTTACTCCTCAACTCCAACTCATGCCAGGGCATCGCTGGGCACTCAGGGCCGACCTCAGTTTGACATACTCCCTCGCCTAGAGGCAAAGGATTCTCCTCGCGTCAGGATTACTGGTGGTTCTACAACAGCAAGGGCCTACGGCCCACCAAAGGGGAACGGCGTAGCGGTAGGACGGGGCCTTAGGCCCAGTTTTTTGGGTAGCCTGGACTGCGCCCAGCTGGGATCAAGTCTCCTGGGCCAACCTGGCAGGGATCCCGTTGTTTTCGACAGTTCGTTGCCCGATCCAAGTGCCGATGGGCTCTCCCTGCACCACGCGATAGATGTTGCCGGGGGTGGTCAGGTCGAAGACCACAATGGGCAATTGATTTTCCTTGCAGAGGGCGATGGCGGTGCTGTCCATGACCCGCAAATCGTGGGTGAGCACATCCTGATAGCTGAGGACATCGTAGCGGCGGGCCTGGGGGTGGGTCTTGGGATCCGCATCGTAAACCCCATCCACCTTGGTGGCCTTGAAGATCACCTCGGCATCGATCTCCGCCGCCCGCAAGGCCGCCGTCGTGTCGGTGGTAAAGAAGGGATTTCCAGATCCAGCGCCAAAAATCACCACCCGCCCCTTTTCCAGGTGACGAATGGCGCGACGACGAATGTAAGGCTCTGCCACCTCTTGCATGGCGATGGCCGTCTGTACCCGCGTCGGGATCCCGGCTCGCTCGATGGCATCTTGTAAGGTCAGGGCGTTGATGACGGTGGCCAGCATCCCCACGTAGTCGGCAGAAGCCTGATCCATCCCTTGGGCAGCCGCCTCTTTGCGCCCGCGCCAGATATTGCCCCCGCCCACCACGATCGCCACCTGCACACCGGCCCGCACCACCGCGGCCACTTCGCTGGCAATGGCCTGCAAGATTTCGGGATCGATCCCGTAGGGACGTTCCCCCATCAGGGCTTCACCACTCAGCTTTAGGAGAATTCGTCGGTATTTCATCTTCATCCGCTCCAGCCCACCCCTGCCTACGATAGCAGGTTTGTTGGGCTAGCTCTGTTCACAGGATGGATCCACAGACTCTCTCGACAAAACCCCCCTCACGGCTGTTCTTCGCCAGCGCTGGCCTCATTGTCGCGGGGAGCAGAACGGAAGCGGCGGCCATTGCGAGCACGACTTTTCTGAAACTGCTTGGCATATTCGCGGTTGCGCTCGGCTTTTTCCCGCTTCAGGTTGCGTTTTTTGGCCATGCTGGTCTTCCTGACCGGTTATCCGGTATGAAGTGGAGTGCCCAAAGAAGGTGGTTTTTATCCTAACATGCTTGGCCGGCACTTTTCTGGAGCCTTCTGCTCAGCCGGCTAGGGATTCCCCCAACAGGGCCAGGCCCATCAAAACAAACCCCACTCCTGCCAGGGTCTTGATCCAGCGGGGTGGGATCATTCGCGCCACCCAAGCTCCTGCCCACACTCCGATGAGGCTGGTGCTGATCAAAGCGGCAGCAGCGCCCAAAAAGATCACCCCGGAGTTTTGCGAGCGGGCGCTGAGGAGCAGAGTGGCCAATTGAGTTTTGTCGCCCATTTCCGCCAGCAGAATCGAGCCGAAGCTCACCAGCGCCGCCCGTCCAGCCATTTGCCGCAGCAAAAACGGTGGGGTCTGGCTGTCGTTATCTTGGATCAACACGTTCCTCTGTTGCTCTCTGCTCTGTTCTGCCTTCTAGAAGGGGCTGGCGCTCTGGGGGATCGTCGCCGCGCCATTCCTGCCACAGCACATAGCCCCCGATCACCAGGAACCCTGCACCCGCCAACCATTGTAGCCAGCCTGGAGGGATGACTTGCCCCAGACCTTCCCCCAGCACCACGCTGAGCAAGCTGGCAGCTACCAAAGCGCTGGCGGAACCGAAAAAGATCGCCCAAGGAGATTGGGATTGGGCACTCATGAGCAAGGTTGCCAACTGCGTCTTGTCGCCCATTTCCGCCACAAACACAGTTAAAAAAGTAACAAGCCAGAGTTGCAGCGGGGATCCCTCGGCAGAGGGGAGGTCAGTGAGGGGCGGTGCCGTCGGAAGCTCAGTATCGAGGGCAACAGAGGGGGCCAAGCTCTCCCCGGCAGGCCGGAAATCCGCGGCGGCTCGCTCGCCGTTGAGGTAGTGCTGACCAAAGGTCAAAAAGCCAAAACAGAGGGCTAGGGACACGGCAATCAGACCCAAGCCCAACGTCAGTTGACCCTGCCAAGAACGCGCCGTTCGCGCCAGCGGGACGGAGTCCCTTGCCATCGCCTCTGCCCTCACAATCACCGACATGCAGCTTATCCCGTCGAGTAGCTCTTTTTCACCCCGTTTTGGATAAAGACAAGAGCGCTAGAGTAGAAGAATAAGGGGCGTTGGCCGAGCGGTTTAGGCAGCAAACTCATAATTTGCCTTACACAGGTTCGATCCCTGTACGCCCCATCGGCAAAGTTTCCCTGCAAAAGAGTTAGAGTGGCCAAAGAGGACGTAGCAAAGGCTCCGTGCGGGATCCCGTATCCAGAGAGCGGGGCGTCCAGCGTTTGGGTAAGGCGGCAGGGGATCCCCATTGCGCTTGGAGCTGGCTGAGGAATTGCCCCTGCTGGGCGCGCAAGCCGGCCAGGTCAGATCCGCCGTTCATCAGGGCAAACCAGATATCCCCCTGCTGGGTGGGCAATACCCCCGCCAAGGTGCTGACGCCGCTCAGGGTGCCCGACTTGGCGATCAAGATCGCCGGCAGCAGCCGCCGCTCCAGCACCCCCACGTCCTGGCCGACGACGGCAAAAGCATCGGCCAGAGAAAGCCCCTGCTCCTCGAGAAGCGATTGGATCGCCTGCCACAGGGCCACGTTGGCCCGTGGAGAGATGCGGTTTTCTACCCCCAACCCCGAGCCGTTGATCAGGTACAGCTCTTCTGCCGGGATCGCGGTGATGGCCTGGGCCATTTGTGCCACCTGAGCTGCTCCCCCCACTGCATTGGCCACCATCTCGGCCATGGCATTGTTGCTGTAGAGGTTCATCAGCTTGAGCAGGTGAATGAGGGGGGGCGATTCATGCCTGAGCAAGACCTGGGCCTCCGAGGGGATCTGCTGGGCAACCCGCACCGATCCCAAAATCTCCACCTGCGGCCTGGGCGTGCCGGGGGGCAAGGTCTGGAATTGCGCCTGGGCTTCCGGCGGCCAGAGGCGGGCATCCAGCCCCTGCCGCAACAGCGCGCCCGAGCGGGCCACATCCTGGAAAAAGTTCATGTAAAAGCGGCCCACCACCACCAGATCCCCCTGCACCTGGCGGATCCCCTGGGCGTTGAGGGCGTTCCCCACCGCGAAGGCTTCCTCCCAAACAAAAAAGGGATCCTCCCCTCCCAGCACCCAGAGATCGCCCTGCAAAACCCCATCCGCTCCCAGGGAACCTGTTGTCAAGTAGGTGGTCACAAAGCGATGGTGCGGGCCAAACTGCTGCAAAGCGGCCAGGGTAGTGGCCACCTTGGTCAGAGAGGCCGCCGGCAGAGCCTTGGATCCTTGATGTTGCCCCAAAACCTGGTCGCCCATCTGCAGCCAAACCCCCTGGGCGGCGGAAGCAAAGCCGCGACCGCTCAGCTGGGCCAAGTAGGTCTCCACCTGGGGTTGCAGGGATCCCTGCGCCGTCGCCTGGCAAAAATGAGCTGAGCTCAACAGCAGGAGCGCCGCCGAGAGCATCCCCACCCAGATCGCAACCAGCCGCCAGACCCGCCGCTGTCGTTCGCAATAGTATTGCAGAGCACCTTTCACCCAAAATGCCCTCTAAAAACGCCGACCCACCGCAGGAGCGGATCCCTCAGCTCGGCAACTCCCAGCCGCTTTCTTCTAGCGGCTCCACATCGATGGTGCCGGGGGGCGTTTGTCGATAAAAATGTCCATCGGCAACAAACAGCGGCTCGCCACAACTGGGGCAAAAGAAGCGGCTGCCCTCGATGGCCTGCGATTCTGACCCACACACCGGGCAGCGATCCGTGGCGATCCAGCGGCGCGCCCACCAGCGAAAGGCCAGCAGCACCAACACCGGCAGAGAGAGCAAGAACACCAACAGAGCCACCAACCCGGCGACCAGCCACCCCAGCCCGACACGGGTCAGCAAAACTGCCAAGGCCAGGGATCCCAGCCAGAAGCCCCAGCCGGTTAGAGAAATGGAATAGGTTTTGGGCTGCTCAAACCGCATCTTTGTTTTCCCTTCCCGTATTGACTACGCTGACCAACGCTGCCGGGATGCCGCGGGCCTTTTCCCGAGTATGTTAGCCCAGACTCACCCGCACACCAGAAAAATCCATCCCCTAGCCATGCTCTGTAGGCTAGCTCATCCCGAATGAATAGGGCATCCGGTTTCCCGCACCCACTTTCTCGCCCTCTGCCGGCAGGTTTCCTGGTGTTGACAACCAAGGTCGTTAGCATCGCTGCAAATGCAGTTATTATCAATTACAGAACTTATTGACTGTTACGGCGACGTTGCCCAACAGCGGAGGGGCGGCATCATGGTCTACACGGAAGAAGCTTTCAAAGCAGAGCTGAATGCCAAAGGCTGGCGAGCCACTCGGCAGCGGGAAATCATCCTCCAGACCTTTCAAAACTTGCCTGAGGGGACTCACCTGAGCGCGGAGGATCTGCACAAAAAGCTGCGGGAAGAAGGCCACAACATCAGCCTTTCTACCATTTATCGTACCGTCAAGCTGATGGCTCGCATGGGCATTTTGCGCGAGCTGGAACTGACCGAAGGCCACAAGCATTACGAGATCAACCAGCCGGCCCCCCACCACCACCACCATTTGGTGTGCGTCAAGACCAACAAGGTGATCGAGTTCAAAAACAGCGCCATCCTCAACATCACCCAGAAAGTGGCCGAAAAGTACGGCTTTAAGGTGCTGGATTGCCAGCTCACCATCATCGGCATCAGCCCGGAGGGGCAGCGCTCGATTTTGTAGCCAAACAATTCCCGAAGCTCAGGCTGGCTCTGGGCGCTCTCCCGGCAGCGGGGCTGTACTGAGTTTGTAGGGAGATGGGGATCCCCTTGGCAGGGAACATGCCAGAATAGCCGCTGTAAAGTCGCAAGCCATTGGCAGTTGCAGCAATAGCTGAGCTTACCCTACCCAATCCGGGAGATGGCTATGAACGAGCAGGAAGTGGCGCAGTGGCTAGAGCAAGCTTTGGCAAACCTGCGTCTGAGGATCCAGGTGAAGGCCCAGCCCCTCCAAGACAATGCCGAGGACTACGCCTTGGTGGTCATGATCAACCACCCTGCTCACGTTGCTCTCAACCATGAGAGGCTGACGGCCTGGTTCCAGAAGGCAATTCCCAGCCGCTATCCTCAAGTCAAGCGCTTGGCCCTCTACAGCCGCCCCATCGGCCAACAGCAGGCCAACTGGAAAACTCAGGTGAGGCTGGCTCCGGAAGCGGCGACGGGCAGGGGGGATCCCGCCGACAGTCCAGATCTCAGCCGCTACTGCTTTGTCCAAGACCGCCAGTTGCTCACCGCCGACCTGCCCCAACCCTCCAGCCTGCTGCGCCAGGCGATCCTGGGTTTTCACGGCCTCACGGCTGGGCAAAAAGAGGAAGTTCTGCCCTTGCTGCCCACCTTGTTCCGCAACCCCGGCGCCGTCTCGACGGTGACGTTGTCGGTGGAAGCATCCCTGTGGCTGGAACCTCTGAAAAGCCTCAATCCCCATGAGCTGCGCCTGTTGAGCGTTTGGCTGAGCCGCTATTGCTTCAATCCCAGCCGCACCTTGGCCGAATTGGATCCCGCGACCTCAGGTCTTAAAACCGGACAAACAAGGCGCAGCTACCGCGCCCCCCAAGTGGGGGTTTCGCTGATTCTGGCCAGCTTTGCCGGCAACCTGACAATGTCCGCCGGCGTAACCCTGAGCTTATTGTTTGGCATGGTGTTTGTGCTGGCCCTGGCCGTTTTCGGCACCTTGGAAGGGGGGTTCTCTTTTGGCTCTCTCCTTTTTGCTGTTTTGCTCACCCTGGCCTTCAACGCCCTGATTTTCTTTTTGTCCCCCTGGCTGATGGACTGGATCCAGCACAGCCTCTACGGCACCCAGTGGGTGAGCCTGGCAGAAATCGGGCGTCGCAGCCCCGAAAGCGCGGAGGTGATCGAACGGGTCTGCCGCCAGTACAAGCTGAAGCAGCCGAAGCTGGGTCTGATCCGCGACCAAAACCCCACTGCCTTTACCTATGGCAGCCTGCCGGATACGGCCCGCATCGTCGTCAGCGAGGGCCTGTTCACCTACTTGGAAGATGAGGAGGTGGCTACAGTTTATGCCCACGAGCTGGGGCATGTGATCCACTGGGATTTCGCGGTCATGACCCTGGCTTCCACGTTGGTGCAGATCCTCTACCTCCTCTACGTCTACCTGCGCGACACGCGCCGGGATCGCAGAGGGGGCAAAAACATAGGTTCCTTGGCGCTGGTCGCCTACTTTTTCTACGTGGCTGGCTCCTACTTGGTGCTGTATCTGTCGCGGGTGCGGGAGTACTTTGCCGATCACTTTGCCGCCGAAACCACCGGCAACCCCAACGCCCTCTCGCGGGCTCTGGTGAAAATAGCCTTTGGCATTGTGCAAGAAGGGGAGCGGGAACAGGATGAGGAAGCCCGACAGCGCAGTGCTCGCCTGCTGGAAGGGACGCGGGCCTTGGGGATCTACGATGCCAAGGCGGCGGTGATGGCGGGGACAGCTTACCGGGTGGCTGCGGATCCCAGCCAGGTGGGCAGGGTGTTTTTGTGGGATCTGTTTAACCCTTGGGCCTGGTGGATGGAGCTGAACTCCACCCATCCCCTCACCGGCAAGCGGGTGCGGGCGCTGGGCACCTATGCCGAACAACTGGATCTGCCGGTGGAGTTCGACATGGCCAGCGTGGTGGCCCAGGGCAAGCAGCTCAACCGCCAGCAGCTCTACGGCAATTTTCTTCTGGACGTGGTTTTGTTAAACGCCGAGTGGCTGGGGGCGATCTTGGGGATGGTGCTCGGGATCCCGGCTCTACGGGCAGGGTCTTACGGCATGTTTGCCGGCCTGGCCGTGGCGGGAGCCAGCTTGGGCCTACTGCTGAAGATGACGGTGATGTACCCCAGCTTGGAAAACCCGCCGGCGTTGACGGTGTTGAAGGCGATGAGCAACCCCTACGCCAGCCCCTTGCGCGGCTTGCCGATGCAGTTGCAGGGGCGGGTGATTGGGCGAGGGGATCCAGGCTATCGCTTTGGCGCCGATCTCAAGTTCCAGGATGAGACGGGGATGATTTTCTTGCGCTATGTTTCTCGGTTTGGGCCGCTGGGCAACTTCCTGTTTGGGGAGAGCCGGGCAGGCAGGCTGATCGGCCAAGAAGGAGCGGTGGTGGGATGGTTCCGGCGGGGGGTAGTTCCCTACCTAGATCTGTCCCGCTTCCAGAGCAGCTATGGCGAAGTGGTGACCAGCCATCCTCCTTTTGGGCAGGCGGTGCAGGTGGCGCTGGGCTTGATTGCTGCCTTGCTGCTGATGGTCTTTTTCCCGTTCTAGGCTATCTGGCCAAGGATGCCAAGCTCAGGCTTTTGCCGGTTGCCCACCGTTGGCGCGGGCGTAGTCGTCGCTGAAGCGGATAATGTCGTCTTCGCCCAGGTACTGGCCGTTTTGCACCTCGATGATCACCAGGGGGATGACGCCGGGATTTTCCAGGCGGTGCTTGGTGCAGGGGGGCACGTAGGTGGACTGGTTGGTGGTGATCAGCCGCTCTTCATCGCCGCAGGTAACTTTGGCGGTGCCGGCAACGACGATCCAGTGTTCGCTGCGGTGGTAGTGCATCTGTAAGCTGAGGCGATGCTTGGGCAGCACCACAATCCGCTTGATTTTGTAGCCGGGGCCCTCTTCCAGCACCGTGAAACTGCCCCAGGGACGAGTTTCAGTATTGCTCTCGATCAGCTTGTTGAGGGTTTCGGCAGAAAGGAAAGGCGAGGGCTTTTCCAGGGAGGCCGGGTTGGCATTGGGGGTTTCCAGCATGGGATGCTCTCCTTAGGGCTTACCTTCAGCTTATCTCACGTAGTTTGGGGATAGGGTGTAAACTCCCGCCTGCCGGAGAGCAGGCGGCTGTGGGCGCTGCCACTGGGCCGCGTCTAAAAGGGTAGATTGGAAACCCAGAAGCCCCAAATTGACAATTTGTCGTCCACCCCCAACTCCTTCCCCCGCCCCCAAAGCCGGGAGAGGGATGCGATTTTTTGAATTGCGGAGGAAAACTTGCTATGTTCGGTCGAGCCTTGAAAAGCGGGAACCGAAGGTCACACCGATGGCCTTGGGTTTGCGGGCTGCTGCTGTTGTGTTGGCTGGGGCTATGCGGGCCGGCGTGGGCTGTGAGTTTGGGGGATCCCTTGCCGGAGTGGGCTAAGTCTATGCAGGTAGGGCGGCAGCGGCTACGCGGCGTGGAGCACTACCAGGGCCAAGAGCAGATCCGGGCCTACGGCAACCAGGCGGGGCGGGTGTTTTGGATTCAAATCGAAAGCAGTGCCGACCTGCCGCCGGATCCCCGGCAGTACCTGGGAGAGTACCAGGCGTTTCCAGCCGAGGTCATCCAGGTGGTGCCGCTGCGGGCGCGGCGGTTGCGCTTCCAGCAGGGAAATCGCAGCGCCGAATGGCAAGTTGTGGGCATGAGCGGCCACTTTGAAGCCGAGGCATTTAGCCACGATCTCGCCCGGCAGCCGTGATTTCCATCTCTTCCGGTTCTACAAGCACCGGCTGCCGCGAGGGTCGGGCGCATTCGGCCAGCAGTTGCCTGTATAGGGGCCGGATCTCATCCAAGAGGGCTTGGGCGGTGGGGTAACGGGCATCTGCATCGGGGGTAACCATGCGCTCCAAAATGGCCAGCAGGCGCGGATCCCCGAAGCCGAAGGGAATGGCTTCGGCCAGGGGTTCGCCGATCCGCGGCAACGTCCCCATAGACATTTCTACGGCCACCCGACCAAGGGCGAAAATATCGCTGTTGAAGCGGGGGCAGCCAGACAACTGTTCAGGAGGAGCATAGTCGCCGGTGCCGATGAAGACGCCAGAGAAGGGATCTTGGCCAGGCGGGCCATCAATGTGCTGGATGGCACCGAAATCGATCAGGGTGAAATGGGTGCGTTTGTCTCGTCGGGTTTGGATGATATTCGAGGGTTTGATATCGCCGTGGATGACGCCATGCTGGTGGACAAAGACGAGGATCTTGAGGAGTTCACAAAGGAAGTGGGCGGTCTGGGCCGGCGACCAGATCACCCCCCGGTTGGCATGCTGCCGCAGCGAGGATCCCCGGACAAAATCTTGCACCGTGTAGAACTGCCCATCTTCTTCAAAGTGGGCCAACAGCTTGGGAATGTAGGGATGATGGCCCAGCTTCTCGAGGATTTGCGCTTCCCGCTCAAAGGCTGCCCTGGCAATTTCCGCTATCTTCTCGTGCTCTTCTGTTCGGTCTTTGTCTTCTTTATCGTCCATGCGTCGCAGGCGCTTGACCACGCAGAGCGGGTTGCCAGGACGATGGGTATCGCGGGCCAGGTAGGTTTGGCTGAAGCCGCCGATGCCGATCAAGCGTTCCATTTGGTAGCGCCCCTTGCCAACCTGGTTGGGTTGCTTGGCAGTGCCAGCTCGCCGGGCTGCGCCCAGAGCAATTTGAGAGCGAATGCGGGCCAGCACCACCTCAGGAAGGAAAGGTTTGGTGAGGTAGTCATCTGCCCCTAGGTCAAAGGCGGCCACCATGGCCGCTGCATCGTTGTAGCTGGAGAGGATCAGCACCGGCAACTCCAAGCGGGAACGAGCCGAGCGGATCCTCTGCAACAGCTCCAGCCCATTCAGCCCCGGCAGCACCAACTCCATCAGCACCAGATCTGGCGATTGATGAATGATGGCTTCCAAAGCCTTGATGTTGTTTTGCGCTGCAAAGACGCTGTATCCAGCTTGCTCAAGGCTGCGTTTCAACTGCTGGCTAACCGCGGGATCCCTGTCCACCAGCAGAATTTTGCCAAGCTGTTTTGCAGAGGTCATCACAAGCGCCCGCGCAGCTCTGAGCTGAGTATATCCAATAACAGCGGGGATACGGGAATGCTGCGATTGCCAGGCCGTAGGGGATCCCCAACTGCCGTCCTTGCTAGGATTGGGGGGTGGTTGGTGTTGTGGCTATGGAGATAAATGAGGTCTGGAAGACCTTTTTGAGCAATCCTGTTCCTTTTTGTGGGGGCTTCCTGAGCGGCCTGCTGCGTTTGGATGTCAGGCAAGATCCGCTGCGCAGTTGGCTGGAGTCGCAGGGCTTGAGGGTGGAGGATTCGCCCGCCCCCACCCAAGGTCCCCAGTCTATTTCCATCGAATAGAGGTACCAGGGATCCCTTGCGGAGGGTTTTCTCTGGGGTCTGGGAGGCGTCCCCGTTTGGTAGGGTGAGCTGAGGTAAGCCAATGTCCCCTGGACAGTCCGAACTCAGGAGATGGCGACGGCCGGGATCCCTTCGAGGCTGCGGCTACCTCGGCGGGATTGTCTTCCTGCTAACGGGGCTGGTTGCCCTACAGGCAGCAGATCCGGCCTTGGCCCAGTCGGATCGCGCTGCTCCCCCAAGCTCCGAGCTGGATCCCCAAGCTTGGCTGCAGCGCTTCAACACTGCTCTAAAGCAATTGCCGCCGCTGCCCAACTTGCAGTACCGCCAGCAGGTGCGGGTGGAGGGATCCCAAACCTTCACAGCCACCCTGGATGTGCTCCGCCGCCGTGACGGCAGTTGGCAGGCGTGGGTAGCCGAAGGGGATCGCATTCGCCTGTTGGATTCGCGGCAACTGGAGGTGGTGAACCAATCGGACCTGCTCAAGCTGTATTCGGTGTACGTGAGCCGGCCCGAAGCGCTCCTGCCCTCGGTGAGTTTTGAGCTAGAGGCTGATCCCAGCCGCTACCGCGTCGTCTCCTCAGAACGAGCAGATCTGGCGGGATCCCCTGTCCAGCACTTGCGCCTGGAGCCCCTGCAGGAGGGCCAGTTGCGGGAGCTGTGGCTGGAGCCGGAGTCAGGGCTGCCGCGGCAGGTGCTCTTGTTTTTGTCAGGGGTGTGGGGGCAGGCTTATGTCCTCATGGGGTTTACGGCAGTGCCTGCTCCCCAGGGAGGCGCCCGTTACTGGCTGCCGGAGAGCAGCCGCATCAATGTGGGCTATGGGTTTTGGACGCTGGAGGGCCTGACCCGCCGCGTGTTCAGGGGATCCCTTGCCATCCGGCACGACTACCAGGACTATCGCCTTCTGCCAGAGGGGGTGCAGTTGCGCTTTTTGCCCTCACAGCCGCCGCTGGATGCACCGCCGGTGGTGGCCGGTCTGCCGGAGAGCAGTCCCCAACTGGAGCTGGGAGAGGTGCGGCCCTTAGGAGTGGACGAGCGGGGGAACCAGCAATTTAGCATTGGCCTGGGCAGACGCACCGCCGCAGAGACCCCCTTGGAAGACCGCATCGCCGCCTTTAACCTCACCCGACCGGCCAGCCGCAATGCCCTCACCCAGATCGATACCTTGGCCTTCTTGCCATTAGGCGACAGCCAGTTGCCGATCTATCTCTTTCAATTCGACACCGGTCGCCCTCTCTCGCCCCTGCAAGGGGTGGAGCGCCCGCGGGTGGATCCCAACGGGGTTTTTGATCCCAAGCCACCTGCCATCAAACTCTTTGGAGACTAGCTCCCATGCTGACCGATGCTGCCTACGGCGTGATCCCGGTGCTGCCCCTCCCGCCCGCCCAGGGATCCCACCTCTACCTGCTCATCCAGCACCAGAAAGGGCATTGGGCCTTCCCCAAAGGGCACAAAGATGAGGGCGAAAGCGACCTGGCCGCAGCCCAGCGGGAGTTGCGCGAGGAAACCGGCCTGACCGACTACCAGCTTCTGACCCTGCCCGGCCAGCCCGACCCCCTGACGCTGCAGGAGGCCTACACCTTTACAGATCCAGAGGGGAACGCGGTGGCCAAGACCGTTACCTACTACGTGGCCCTGCTGCCGCCCCAGTTTCCTCCCCCTCAGCTGCAGGTACAGCCGGAGGAGGTGGCCGCCTACCGCTGGTGTTCCTACCCCGAAGCCTTGGAGCAGATCAGCTTTGAAGAAAGTCGGCAACTGCTGCGCCGCTGCCAAGCCTATCTGGAGCCGCTTTGGAAATTGGAGAGCATCTAAGTTCCGTATGTTTACGGAAGAGATTTATTCGGATTACTTCTATATTGTCTTGCGTCTTGCAGGCTTTCCGTGGACAGTTTCCGGGGAAGAAAACCGCCAGACGATCTGAAGGTTAATTCTCATTTGTGACGATCGACTGGTGATCCCCAGTCATCGATAACCTACTCTGTAAAACCTACTCTAAGTTTCGTGCAGCCTTGGCCCGTTCTGTTAGGCTCGGTTCAAAAGGGGTTGTCTGGGTCGGAGCTGTGCTTGAACTTGAATCGTATTCTTGAAAACATTCTCGCGCCGACTTGTGAGTGGAGCATAGAGTTTCACCGATATTGTCAATCTCAGCGCAGAAAATTGCCCAAGCATGTCCTCTCCGCCGATGAATTGCCCCAACGTCTGTACGCAAGTCTCTGACCATTTGCTGAAGGTGGAGGCTGGTTTCACAGGGGTTGTTCGGTATTGCAGTGCTCTGGACAGAAGCGAGGAGCTGGACACTTGGTCATTGGTGTTCCACCAAGGTCGTCTGGGATTTGCACACCACAGCTTCGAGCCTTTGGAGCGACTGGACCGCCACCTGCGTCGGCTCAGCCATCAAGTTTTTTCTCTGACCCGCCAAAATTGCCTGCGTATCCATAGGCAGGTGGAAGCGCTGCTGGCTCAGGAGACGGGACCTCTGCCCGCAGACCTTCTGGGGCTGAGTTGGATGGTGACGGAACAACTGCTGCCTTGGGAAGCTGCGCGTCGGCTGAACACCTGGATCAGCGAGGAGGTGCTGCAAAATCTGTTGCTGGTTCCAACCAGCTTTCGGCAGGAGATCATCCCGTTGGACACGGTGCCCACCCTGGGTCAGTGGGAGGTGGGATCCCTGCTCGATCTGACCCAAAAGCGGCTACAGGCTTGGCAATCTTTGGGGCCTGAGATCACCTCCCCCTACCAACGGCCCTACTTTGCCAGCCGGGCTCAGGCAGAACGCCTTCCCGCCGAGCAACAGGAACGTCTGGGCCGGTTGCTGAAGGGGTTTAGCTTCCGCCAGTTGAGCGCTCTTCTCGATCAAGACGACCTGCGGATCGCTCGCCGCCTACATCCTTTGATCCAAGCCGGCATCCTTGTCCTACGGGATCCCCAGCCCCCCTTTGATCGGCTGCCCAAAACCTACGCGGCCAGGCTTGAGACAGAATTGCAGCCCTCAGAAACCCCCACCGTGCCTCTCCAACTGGCCAACGGGCTTGCGGATCTGGGCCCATCCCCCCCAGTCTCGAAAACCTGGGTTGTGGCTTGTATTGACGACAGTGAAGCCATGCTCAGCGAGCTGCAGCGGTTGCTGGAAGGGCACCACTTGGTCATCCACACCATCAGCGACTCTTTGAAAGCCTTGATGAAGCTGACCACTCTCAAGCCGGATCTCATCCTGCTGGACGTGGGCATGCCCAACGTGGACGGTTACCAATTGTGCAGCCTTATCCGCAAGTCCTCTGTACTCAAAGATGTGCCGGTGGTGATGGTTACGGGCCACAAAGGCCTGATCGATCGGGTTAAGGCGCGCTTGGCCGGTGCTACCGATTACCTGACCAAGCCCTTTCGGCAGGAAGAATTGCTGCAGATGGTGTTTCGCTATCTTACCTAGGGGCACCTTAAGCTTACGGTGGTTGAAAAACAAAGGAGTTGTCGATCATGGTGAAAGTTTTGGTGGTGGAAGATGTGGCCTCGGAGCGCCAGCTCATCAGCGATTACCTGCGGGCAGAAGGCTATCAAGTGGTGGCAGTGGCCAGCGCCCAAGAGGCATTGCAGCAGATCCGCAGCGACAAACCCGATGTGGTGCTGACGGACTTGGTCATGGAAGGCATGAGCGGGCTGGAGTTGTGCCGCCAAATCAAGAAAAACCCGGAGACCCAAAAGTTGCCCGTTGTGGCCTGCACTTCTAAAAATCAAGAGCTGGACAAACTCTGGGGCATGAAGCAAGGGATCGACCTTTATCTGACCAAGCCTTTTAGCCGCGAGGACATTGTGCGGGCCGTGAAGTCGGTGGTGCTGAGTTGAGTCTCGGGATTTTTTGCAGCGAATCTCCCTTGCTGAGTCCAAGTTGCGGTCGTGGTTCTGGGGTGCAGTCTGGTTGGGCCTTAGACGTTGCAGAGCGAGAGCAAAGATGCTGGCGACCTCTTTTTCTTCCCAAAGCTCTACTGCCGTCCGCACCGGAGAATTGTACTTACATCTCCAGTTGGGGGTGGACTGTCGGGCCCTTTTGCCCATGACAGTTGCCCAGGAAGTGCTAATTGTTGCCCCACAGCACTTTACTCTTCTCCCCAACCAGCCCGCATGGGTGCTGGGCTTGTTCAACTATCGCAACCGCATCCTCTGGGGCGTGGATCTGGGACAGTTTCTTGGCCTGGAGCCTTTGGACGTTGGGCAGCCCGAATACCATCTGGTGGTGATGCGCCCAGAATGTGGGGGGCTGGGCCTGGCTGTGCAACAAGTGAGGGGGGTGGCTCGAGTGGTCAGCCAGCAGATCCAGCCTCTAGCAGAAGCTCAACCCGTCCAAGATAGGTTCCGGCTGGATAGTCTCTGCGACTGTTGCAGTGGTTTGGTCTGGGAAAAGGAAAAGGAAGAGACTCTCTGGGTACTCAGCCCCCTTGCCATTCTCCAAAGGCTCAACTCGGCCTATTCCCAAGCCAATCCTTGATCCCTCTCAACCGTTTTCTCCTAGCTATAGGTAAAACTCTTATGGTCTCCTTCCGTCCCCTCTTCCTCAAGTTGGCCCCCTCTTCTCGACCCCAGGGTAAAGTCGCCGGATCCCGTCTGGCTCTGGCGATCAGTCTCCCGCTGGGCATCAGCTCCCTGTTGTTTGCCGTTTCTGCCGGCAGCGTAGCCCGCACCTACTTCGATTTCGAGCCTTCCATCTCGCGGCAGTTCACCCTGCAAAACCTGAGCGATCAGGTGATCTATTTGGATGAAGTCTTGACCATGTCTGCCCGCATGGCTGCTGCCAGCGGGGATCTGTCCTGGGAAGAGCGCTACAACCGCTATGTACCTCAGTTGGATAAGGTGCTGGCGGAGATTCAGCGATTGGATCCCGCTTCTTACGAGGCCTACGCAGCCAAAACGACAGAAGCCAACATCAAACTGGTGGAGTGGGAGGTGCAGGCTTTTGACTTGATTCGAGCCGGCGAGCAAGAACGCGCCTTTGACCTGCTGCACAGCCCCGAGTACGAAGAGCAAAAGCGCATCTACGCCGAAGGGATCAACCAAACCCTGGAGGCCATTCGCGGCAACATTCAGAGCAGCGTCCGGCTCTACGAGCGGGATCTGTTGGGGGCTTTGATCCTTTCGGCTACCAGCTTCCCGATCCTGCTGGTTAGCTGGGGGATCATCTTGATCCTGGTGCGCAACTTTGTGCGGGAACGCAACGCCACCTACGAGCGACAAGTCTCCGATACCCGGCTGGCCCAACGGTTTGCCGATATTGCCCGGATTCGCCAAGAGCAAGAGCTGATCGATCCCCTGAGCGAGCTGTTGGGCGAGATGCGTCAGCGCTTTGGTGCCCAACGAGTGGCCTTCTATCGCCTGACCGCTCCCGAAGAGGCGCAGGTTATTGCTGAATCCCGCGACAGCAGCCTGCCTGACACCTTGGGCACCTTCCTCCGCCGGATCCCGGCTCCGCTCCAGCAGGCTCTCCACAGTGGGCAAGTTTACGCTTTTGGCCCGGTGCCTGGGGTAGACCTGGGCGCCGACCACCTGCAGATGTTGGGCACAATCCAATTAAAAGCCGAGATGGTGGCGCCGGTGGTACGTGGCGATGAGCTTTACGGTTTTTTGGCCGTAGGCCGCGCCCAAAGCCAGAGCTGGTCTGACGAAGACCAGAAAAACCTGGCCGAGCTGGCCAACCGCCTGAGTCAAGCTTTGGGTAACCTGGGGGCGCTGGAGCAAAAGGCCGTGGCCGCCCAAGAACGAGAGCGGTCGGAAGCGCTGCAAAGAGAGCTGCTGCAGCTTATTGGCGAGGTTACAGAGGCCTCGCGGGGAGACCTCACCGTGCGGGCGCAGCTAACCGCCGGACAGGTTGGCATCATGGCAGACTTTTTCAACGTCATCATCGAGAGCTTGCGCGACATCGTGATTCAAGTGCAGCAGGCTGCCGGGCAAGTCAACCAATCGATTGGCCGGGACGAGGCAGCCATTCGCGAGCTGGCCGAGGCGGCTCTCCGGCAGGCCATCCAAATTGAAGAGACCTTGCGCTCTGTGGAACAGATGACGCTCTCGATCCAGGAGGTGGCCGATAAGGCCCAGCAGGCTGCCACAGTAGCTGAGTCTGCTGCCACTACGGCTACCGACAGCAGCTTGACCATGGATCGCACGGTACAGAACATCCTGCAACTGCGGGAGACGGTGGCCGAAACGGCCAAGAAAGTGAAACGGCTGGGGGAATCTTCCCAGCAGATCTCCAAGGTGGTGTCCTTGATTAACCAGATTGCCCTGAAAACCAACCTGTTGGCCGTAAACGCCAGCATTGAGGCGGCCCGCGCCGGGGAAGAAGGGCGGGGTTTTGCGGTGGTTGCCGAAGAGGTGGGGGCTCTGGCCGCCCAGTCGGCGGAGGCCACCCGCGAGATCGAGCGCATCGTGGAAGGGATCCAACGGGAGACCAGCGAAGTGGTGCAGGCGATGGAAACCAGCACCGGCCAGGTGGTGGAAGGCACCCGCCTGGTGGAAACAGCCAAGCAGAGCCTAGGGCAAATTGTGGAAGTCTCGCGGCAGGTGAACCAACTGTTCCAGGCCATCGCCCGCTCCACCGAGGCCCAGGTCGACACCTCCCAAACGGTGCGGCAGTTGATGCAGCAGATCGCCAACATTGCCGCCCAAACGGCGTCAGCTTCGCAACAGGTGGCCAACTCTCTCCAAGCTACGGTGGCGGTTGCCCGTCAGCTACAGGCTTCGGTGTCCACCTTCAAGGTGGGGGAGGCAGTCTAGTATGGAGCCAAATCCCGATGGCCTCGACCCGCGCGAATGGCTGGTGAGGCTGCAGTTTTTGGAGGAGGCCCAGACTTACCTCAACACCCTGGAGACAGAGGTAGTGGGGCTGGGATCCCGGCAGTTGGATCGCCCCCGTTTGGATCGCCTGCTGCGGGCTGCCCATTCCATCAAGGGTGGGGCGGCGATGATGGGGTTTTCGGCGCTCAGCGACCTGGCCCACCGCCTGGAGGACGGCTTCAAGATCTTGCAGGTGGATCCCCAAAAAGCCAAGCCCGCAGTAGAGCGTACCCTGTTGGCGGCGTTGGATTGCATGCGCCAAATTGTCCAGCGCCACCAGCAGAGGCAGCCGTTGCAAGAAGACTGGCTGAGGGAGAAAGTGGAGCCCATCTTCCAGCGGCTGCGGGAGCAGGTGGGGGAGTTGCGGCCGGAAGATACCGCGCAGGTGTTGGCTGCAGAAGCCGGGGGCGATATCCGGGTACTGCTGTTTGAAACGGAGGTGGAAGCCTGCCTGCAGCGGCTGGAGGGAGTTTTGGCCGCGCCCGACCAGCCCTGTCTGCGGGAGGAGTTTCTCATCGCTGCCCAAGAGCTGGGGGCGCTGGGGGAAATGTTGGATCTGCCTGCCTTTGTCAGCTTGTGCAGCTCGGCAGCCCAGGCTCTGGAAGCGCTGCCGCCAACTGAGAAAGAGCAGGTGTTGCCCGTTGCTCAGGCGGTTTTACAGGCTTGGCGACACTCGCAGGCCCTAGTGCTGGTGGGCCAGACGAATCTTCTCCCCAGCTCCTGGGATGCGGCAGAGCCTCCGGTCTCCTCCGCAGCAGAAGCCCCTCCCCCCCCAGGGGCCACTGCCGAGCTGCCGGATGCAATTCCAGCCAGGGCCAAAAGCCCCGCCGAGATGCTACGGGTGCCGGCTCGCCCTCTAGAACAGTTGGGGGAGCTGTTGGGAGAGCTCACGAGTGAGCGCAACCGCCTCAACAGCCGCCTGCAGCGGCTGCGGGAGCTGGCCAACTTGTTCAAACAGCGGGTTCGCACCCTAGAAGAAACCAACAGCCGCCTGCGCAGCAGCTACGACCGCGTCGCCGCCACTGTGCCCGCCTCTCTGCTATCACAAGCAAGGGATCCCGGCCTGACCCTGGTCGATACCTTTGACCTCTTGGAGATGGATCGCTATGGGGAGCTGCACCTTTTGGCCCAAGAGATGATGGAGACCATCGTGCAAATTGACGAGGTTACCGCCGATATCGACACCACGCTGCAGGAGACCGAGGGCAGCGCCCGCCAGCTCAGCCGCCTCTCCCGGCAAATGCAAATGCGTCTCGACCAGGTGCGCATGCAGCCGCTGTCGGATTTGACGGATCGCTTTCCCAGGGCACTGCGGGAGCTGAGCTTAGCCCATGGCAAGCCTGTGGAGCTGCGGGTTCTGGGGGGATCCACCCTAATCGAGCGTTCGATTTTGGAAGCTTTGGCGGATCCCTTGTTGCACTTGGTGCGCAACGCCTTCGACCACGGCATTGAAGATCCGGACACCCGCTTGGCTCGGGGCAAGCCGGCCAAAGGGCTGATTGAAATTGCCGCCAGCCAACGGGGCAACCGCACCTTCATTACGGTACGCGACGATGGAAGAGGGATTTCTCTGGACAAGGTGCGTGCCCGGGCCTTGCAAATGGGCTTTTCTGCCGCCGACTTGGATCAGGCTTCCAAGGAGGAGCTGCTTGAGCTCATTTTCCAGCCGGGCTTCAGCACCGCCGAGCAAGTCAGCGAGCTCTCGGGGCGGGGGGTGGGTTTGGATGTGGTGCGCACCAACTTGGAACAAATTGGGGGGCAGGTTCAGGTGGAATCTAGGGCGGGGGAGGGTACGCTGTTTACCCTGACTCTGCCTCTTTCCCTGAGCGTCAGCCGCGTGCTGCTAACAGAGTGCCGGGGGTTGATGTTGGCCTTTCCGGCCAACGCAGTGGAAGAGGTGCTGCTGGCTCCTGAGCTTCCTGCCGATGCCTTCCTTTGGGAGGGAGAGCAGGTTCCTTTGATCCCCGTAGGGCGTTGGTTTCGCTTTGCCCGCTGGCAGCCTGTCCAGGAAATGGATGGGACCCCCCTCCTCGACCGACCTGTGGTGCTGTTGGTGGCGGAAGGCAACCAGCCCTACGGTCTGTTGCTGGATCGGTTCTGGCGGGAGCAAGAGGTCACCCTGCGTCCGGTGGAGGGAGGTCTGCCTCTGCCGCCGGGGTTCTCTGGCTGCACCGTTTTGGCGGATGGGCGAATGGCCCTTTTCGTGGATCCGCCTGCCCTCCTAAGCTGGCTGCTGGCCCAGCGGGATCGGCCCTGCCGGCCAGCAAGGGATCCCCTTCCCCAGTCCAGGTTTGCCGCCCAGCCCCATCTGCTGGTGGTGGAAGATTCAGTTAACGTGCGCCGCTTCTTGGCCATAACCCTGGAAAGGGCGGGGTTTCGGGTTGAACAAGCCCGCGACGGACAAGAGGCTTGGGAACGGCTTGAGAAAGGAGTTCCCATCCAAGCGGTGATCAGTGATATCGAAATGCCGCGGCTGGATGGCTTTGGCTTGTTGGCCCGGATTCGTGGCCACTCCCTGTATAGCCAGCTCCCTGTGGTCATCCTGACTTCCCGCAGCGGCGAGAAACATCGCCAATTGGCCCAACGGCTGGGAGCCAGCGCCTATTTCTCCAAGCCCTTTCAGGAACAGGAGCTGATCCAACAGTTACGGGATCTGCTGCAGCCGGCCCCGCCGATATTGTCGGTAGCGAGGTAGACCATGGCCCTCCTCTCTCCTCTGCGCTTGCGCCGTCTGGCCCGCCAGGAGCACCTGAGAAACCAGCAAACCTTGATTACCTTTCAACTGAGCTCCTACTGTTTTGGTCTACCCATTGAACGGGCGCGACGGGTTTTGGCCTGGCAAGACTTTCAATCTGTTCAGGAGGACGGCCTTGAGCTTTTGGATACCAGCCGTCTATTGCTGGGCCGCGGGATCCCGTTTCTGCCCCAGGGAGTTCTGTTGCTGCAAGCGGGCAGTTGTGAGGACGGCCCACCCAATCAGGTCGATAACTCGAAAACGATGGCCCTGCCCCTTCCCAGTCAGCCAATCCTGCGCCGCCTAGCTGCTTCTCAGGTACAACCTCTCCCCAGCCGCTACGCCGCCCAAGGCCGCCAACGAGGCATTGTGGGATGGATCCCGCCCGCCGAGGGTCGGCTCCCCCTGTTGGTGTTTGACCCTCATCTTTGGTCTGTCCGTCCCTGAGCGGGGATAGGGGGTAACTCCAGTGCCGGGTTCTCGACGCGGGCTAGCTCCCAACGGTAGGGATCCCGCCGCTGCCAGTCCAGGCGGAAGGGCTGTTCCAGCGCGTTTACCTGATCCCGCGTCAGGTTGGCCAGAGGGCCGCCGGATCCCTCAATAATAAACCAGAGGGTGGCTTGGCCTTGATCCCCAGGGCCGAGCTGCACCTGTAGCTCTTGAGGCCGGATGCGCAGGCGCAAAAACTGGCCGAAGACCTCGCGGCTGTAGGCCAGTGCCTGCTCTTTGTCCAAGCCCCAGCCATCGCGATAAGTGGCGGCCACTAAGTTTTCTACTTGGGCCCAATCTCGCCGTTCTACAGCTTGCAGCAACCTTTGCGTGTGGACTCGGATTTGCCGCTCCGGCTGGGCGTAGTGCCAAAAGGCGCCCCCTGCGATGGCCAGGACGACGGATCCCACCACCGCCCAGCGCAGCCAGGGGGGAAGAGGTGCAGAGGAGTGGGAGGAGGAAAACACAGGTTTGAGCGGAGCCAGAAGAGGGCCTTCTCTAGCTTAGAAAATCCGGATGTGAGAAGATAGCGCTACGCGCCGCCATGCGAGTGGCTCCTGGCCTTCAGCAGCCTACCACCTCAAAAGCTGTGACCCGCATCAGCCTCACACTTTAACTCAAGGTTACTTCAACTGCTCATGACCAAAGCTACCGACCGACTGCTGCTGGAGTTTGAGCAGCCTGTTGCCGCCCTCGAACAGCGCATCCAGGAAATCCGGGCCTTGGCCGAAGAAAACGACATCGACGCCTCCGAGCAGATTCGCCAGCTGGAGGCCAAAGCCGAAGAGCTGCGCCGCGAGATTTTCAGCCAGCTCACGCCTGTCGAGCGGCTGCAGGTGGCCCGCCATCCCCGCCGCCCCACCACCTTGGACTATGTGCAGACCATCTGCGACGACTGGTTTGAGCTGCACGGGGATCGCCACGGCCAAGACGATCCGGCCATCGTCGGCGGCCTGGCCAAGCTGGGGGATCAGCCGGTGATGATCCTGGGCCACCAAAAAGGCCGCGACACCAAAGACAACATCCACCGCAACTTCGGCATGCCCAACCCCGCCGGCTACCGCAAGGCGCTGCGGCTGATGGAACACGCCCACCGCTTTGGCCTGCCGCTCTTGACCTTTATCGATACGCCGGGGGCCTATCCGGGAGTCAAGGCAGAGGCTGAGGGCCAAGGGGAGGCCATCGCCACCAACCTGCAGACCCTGTTTCGGCTGGAGATCCCCATCATCTGCACTGTCATCGGCGAAGGGGGATCCGGCGGGGCTTTGGCCATTGGCGTTGGGGATCGCATCTTGATGTTTGAGCACGCCGTTTATTCGGTGATCTCGCCGGAAGGCTGTGCGGCCATCCTTTGGAAAGATGCCAAGAAAGCGCCCCAAGCCGCCGCCGCCCTGCGCATTACCGCCCAGGATCTGCTGCAACTGGAGGTGATCGACGAGATCTTGCCAGAGCCGGTTGGCGGCGCCCACCGCGCTCCTCTGGAAGCTGCCCAGACCCTAAAGGAGGCGCTCCTACGACATCTCAAGGAACTTTCTGCCCTGAGCGGGCGGGAGTTGCGGGAGGAGCGCTACCAAAAGTTTCGTCGTATGGGAGCTTTTCTGGAGCTGGCTCAGGAAAGCTAGGCGGGATCCCTACCAGGTGACCCGATCCCGCAGTTGCTCAATCCGGGCCGGGCCGATGCCCTTGACCCGCTGCAGATCTTCCAAGGAGGAGAAGGGGCGGGCCTCGATGATGCGCTGCGCCAGGCCCGGGCCAATGCCGGGCAACTGCTCCAGCTCCGCTGCGGTGGCGGTGTTTAAGTTCACGCGAGAAGATTGCGGGGTAGCCGGCTGGGAAGGGGATCCCCTGTCAGGAACGGAGATCGCCTCGACTTCCAGCAGCTCCGGCTCTGCTTCAGATGGGGAGAGGGCAACGGGGACAGGGCTGGGGCAGAGGCGGGCTCTCTCTTCCGCCTGTTGCTGCAGGCGGCGGCTGGGGCCAAAGCGGGCCTCGGCAAGGAGCCGCTCGAACTCGCGCACAAAGTGATCCGCTACCCGCCCGTTGCGGATGATCAAGAGGTTTTCGTCGTTGAGGTGGTTGGCCGCCACCGACCAATTGTGGGATCCGGTGATCACCGTGGCCTGGGGGGTGCCGGGGTCAACGATGGCGAACTTGTGGTGCAGTTTGTCTCCCGGAGCGAGGTTGGGCACGCCCACAGAGGAGGCGGGCACTGTCCAGGGCAGGCGGGCCGCGTCCACCCGGCAGTTTTCGTCGGGGAGCAGCAGCCCCCACATCTCCAGGGTGCGGCTGTAGTCACGAAAGGCAAAGCCAGGGTCAAACAGGCCGCGAATTTCTACGTTACGCTCCTGGCGCAGTTGCCTGAGCTGGTTGGCAATGCCTGAGTCGGTAAAGACAAACAGAGCCAGATCCACCTGCTGCCGCGCTTGGGCCAGGGTGGCCGCGATGAGGCCGTTGGAGGTGGCCTCATAGGGCAGGGAGCGGCTGGCAGGGGAAAAATGCACCCCCACGATGGCATCGTCAAGGTAAACCGTCTCCAGGGGGCGCCTGAGCTTTTGCACGCCAAAGCGGCTGTCGGGCGATCCCCCTGGCCCATCCCCCCACATGAGGTTGAATTCCTCGGTGTAGATGCGGGCCAGCTCGGGGCTATCGAGCAGCAGTAGGTGATTGGCGTTGCCCACACTGCCGGGGGCATCGAAATCCCCGTGAATATCGGAGAGGGTAAAATTGGCCGACCCGGTCAGCACCCGCTGCCCGTCGATAATCACAAACTTGTGGTGCATCAGGCCGCTGCCCTTGGAGCCGTTGGCGGTGTCATCCAGCCAGGGCACTTGCCCCCCATCGAGCAGGGCATAGACATCCCGGCTGGCGATCTCCTCAGGGGAGAACTGTCCGTCCCGGTTCACATCCACCAGGTGGCGGTACTCTTCGAACTTTTGACGGCTGCGCTCGTCCAGCGCCCCCACTTCGGCAGGGGTGAGCTGGTGCCAGGCCCGCACATAGGTGTTTTCGGTAATCACCCGCACCGGGATCCCGGCCTGCCGCCGCTCGGCTAGGGCTTGGGCAATGAGAGGCAGGTTCAGCTCCTGCACCGCCACATCCACCGACTGCCGGGCAGAGCGAATCTGAGAGATAATCAACTCCTCTAGGTTGTAGCCGTAGCGATAGACCTGGCGATAGGGATCTCGATAGGTGCTCTCGCGGCTTTGGTTGAAGGCCACCCGGATGCGGGGGTGCTGCGGCAGAGGGGCCAGGGTGGGCAGCTCTGGCTCTTGGGGATAAGGTCGGGGTCGGGGGCCTACCCAGTAGCCAATTGCCACCAGGAGCAGCAGCAGGGCAGCCCAGGGCAGCCAACGCCGCAGTTGCCGCCGCCAAGATGGGATCCCGTTCATCATCTCTCCAGACCTCACACCCCCTCAGGATACAAAAACTTCCAGACATCCTTGGCTGGGCCGCAAGTGGTCGTTTCGGGCATCATGGGTAGGGATAGGCAGTTGACGGGGGAGGCGCAGCGTGGAACGGCCTAAGTGGGTGGCTATTGTTACGGGAGCTTTGGCCATTGCCCTGGGGGTGGGCTACTTGCTCCTGGTGCAGCTACTGGACTACCGGGGGGGTGAGTTTCTGCCGGCGCCGCTGGAGCCGCCGGCGGTTTTGGCGGGGATCCCTGGCCGCTTGGGCTGAGGACGCTCTCCAGTGCCTGCCTCTCTCGTTGATTCCCTAGCTGGGGTCAGCCGTCCCTGCGCCGGCTCACCCGAAAAAATTGTATGCTCAGCTACACTAAGCCCTATGCTAAAGAAGAGGCCGCGGATCCAGCTTGCGCCGGGGTTGCCAGCGGAGAGGGTTCAGCCGTCCTGAATTTGCGATCGCTTCTCTCACCTTTGTAGACCTCTGGATAGATCTTCAGAGCTTCTCTAGAGATCAGGCTCCGTTCCGGATCGGGCATTTGGGCAAGCTGTGGGTTGGCATGGTGCTGTCGCGCTCCACGTGGCTGTGGTTATTGACGGGGCTGGGCTTGGCGGCTCTCAGCCAATACCTGCAATGGGTTAGTGGCATCTACAGCTTTGTTGCTCCCTATTCGGTGCCGCTGGCAGATCTGCTGGTGGCCGGCATCCTGGGAGGAACGGTGGCGGCAGGGCTGGCGGTGCAGCGCTGGTGGCAACAGGCTCGCCAACAGCAGAGGGATCCAACCCCAGGCAAACGGCGGGTTAAGTTGACCCGGGATCAGGTGCAGGCGGATCTGCAGGATGTCGATCGCCTCATCCAGAAGCTGCAAAACGACATCAGCCGTCGCGCCTTGCAGGCCAAGATGCAGGAAATCGACCGGCGGCTGGCCCAGGAGGAATTGCACCTGGTGGTGTTCGGCACTGCCTCTGCCGGCAAAACTTCTCTGATCAACGCCTTGATGGGGCAGCCTGTGGGGGAAACCGCTCCCACCCTGGGCACTACCCAGCAGGGATCCATTCACACCTATCAACTGGAGGGCTGGAGCGGCCCCATCTCCCTCACCGATACCCCTGGCCTGCTGACCATCGGCGGCGCCGGCGAGGCAGAAGCGCGCGCCCTGGCCCAGAAGGCCGATCTGCTGATCTTGGTGGTGGCCGGGGATCTGCTGGCCTCGGAATATGCCGAGCTGCTGGAGCTGGCCCGGCTGGGGAAATCCACCATCCTGGCCCTCAACAAGACGGATCAAATGCTGCCGGAAGAGGTGGAGATCATCTTGGCCCACCTGCGCCAGCGCACCGCCGGCGTCATCCCCCCTGAGCAGGTGGTGGCCATTGCTGCCGACCCAGAGCCCTTGAAAGTCCGCTACTGCTTTCCAGACGGATCCCGGCAAGAAACCTGGGAGCCACAGCCCCCCGATACTGCCGCCCTCATCCAGCAGATGGCCCGCCTGCTGCAGCAAAAGGGATCCCATCTGCGCCTGGCCAACGCCCTGTTGCAGACCCAAACCCTGGGCGAGGCCGTCCAGCAGGCTTTGCGGGAAGAGCGCCACCAACAGGGTCGCCGGATCGTGGAACGGATGCAGTGGGCGACAGCTGCTGCCTTGGCCGTGACCCCTCTTCCGGCTTTGGATGTGCTGGCGGGGGTGGCCATCCAGGCGCGCATGATCGGCGAGCTGCATCAGGTGTTCGATCGCCGCATCACCCTGCAGCAGGCCCAGCAAATGGCCCACAGCCTGGCGCAAATGATCGTGCAGCTAGGAGGACTGGAGCTGGCCACCCAGGCCCTGGGCTCTGCCCTCAAAGCCAGCCCCTGGATGCTCATGGGGATCCCCCTGCAGGCGGCCAGCGGGGCCTACCTGACGCGGGTAGCGGGGCTCAGCTACCTGGAGTGGCTGCAATCGGGGGATCCCTGGCAGGAGGAGATTCTGCAAGAGCGGCTCAAGCAGCAACTCCACAACCGTCATCCGCTGGCTTTTCTCACCCAACTGGCTCGCCAAGCCCGCTCCAACATCTAGTCATTATCAAACAGCAATGAAACAGTTTGTTACGTCTCTAGCTCCCCTCTCCCTTTGGGAGAGGGGCTGGGGGTGGTCGCGTGAGCGGCGCGGAGCGCTTGGGTGTCCCTCTGGGAGAGGAGCCGGGGGTGAGGGGGCAAAGCGTCTCAATCTTGTTTGAAACGACTGTAAAGTCTGTACTAACTGTAGTCGGTGTTGCTGGGAAAAGCGGCACAGGTTTTATCATGGGTCAGACCCAGTCCAGCATTCTCAAGTCTGCTGCCCCAAACTGACTTCCTTGGCGCCCTATGTCTTCCATCAACCCGACCTTGCCCATTCAGTGGATCGATGCAGATTCGGGAGAGGTGGTGGAGGAATGCCCCTGGGAGAGCAGCCCCCATCCGGGCACCTACGTTCAACTGGCGGAGCAGCACTATTTGGTTTTGGAAAAGCGCCACTCCTACCAATTGCGGCAAGGCAAATATCACCTCTGCGGCATCCGCGCTCTGGTGCGCCCCGTGAGTTCCCCGCCTGAGGTTGGCCAATTTCTAGGGGATCCCTCCTGTCGGTTCAACGCCCGCTCGCCGCTGCTGCGCTGCGCCGTCAACCCCAGCGGGCCCTGCCAGGGCTGCCCCCACTACGAGCCGGCCCAGCGGCGTTAGCCTTCCAGCTCCAGCGCCAGCACCTCGGTCAGGGCGCGGCTGGTTTTCTCCCGGAACTCGGTTACGCTCACCCGTCCCAGCAAATACACCGCCAGCAGCATCACCGCCGCCTCCACCCCGAAGACGGTGGCGTAGGAGAGGACGGGGGAAGAGGGAAAGAGAATCCGCCCCAGATCCAGCAAGGCGCCACCAATGAGGGTAGAAAGCGCCTGCGACATGGCCTGTGCCAGGCCCCAAGCCCCGATGAAGGTGCCGGCGGTTTCTGCTGCCGTCAAGTCCAACATTAGGCTAATGGCGCCGTTGGTGGTGATCCCGGAAGCCAGGCCAAACAGGATCATGCACAGTTGCAACATCGCTGGCTCGCCCGTAAACCCTGCCAAAATGGTCAACCCAAAGGAGATCGCCACCAGCAGGCAGCCCAGCCGAGCCGTTGGCTGCTTGCCCAGCCTGGGCACGATCAGAAATCCGGTCACCACAATTCCCGCCAGAACGCCCAGGCTCCAGAAGGCGTTGAGCTGGGTACTTTGGGATACGGTCATGCCGAACACCTCGCCGCCATAGGGCTCCAGAACCGGCTGCTGGATAAACAGGCCCATGGTCATCAGAACCAAAAAGCCAAAGAAGATCAGGGTTTGGCGGCTGGCGGTGAGCACCTTGAGGGCCGTGCCCAGGGTGATCTGGTCTTCCCGCCCGGCCAAGGTGGAACGGGATCCATAGCGGGAATAGCGTTCTTCCACCCCCCAGGTGGCGATCACCCCCAGCAGGATCACCACAGCAGGAATAACAATGAAGAGGCGGTTGATCGTGCTCTGCAAGTTCTCGGGATCCAGGCCGCGCAGCAGCACTGCCGAGCCAATTGCCCCGCCGGCAATACCCACCATCAGCAT
The DNA here is from genome assembly GCF_047462375.1 of Synechococcus sp. H55.8. NCBI lineage: Bacteria > Bacillati > Cyanobacteriota > Cyanophyceae > Synechococcales > Synechococcaceae > Synechococcus > Synechococcus sp. H55.8. The sequence goes on from NZ_JANSJC010000007.1 coordinate 69,072, forward strand.
CGACCAGACGATCCCCACCAACTGGGAGCGGTTGTGCTCATCGGAAACATCCACCAGCAGCGCCGCAAAGGGCGTGGAGCAGGCGCTCAGGCAAAGCCCATAAAGAGCAAACATCAAGGCGGCGAGAGCAATCCAACCGTAGGTGGCCAGCGACCAACCGCTACTGGCAAAGCTCTGCCCCAAACCCCACACCACCTGCACGGCCAAGAAGATGCACAGGGCAAACAGCACCGAGCCCAGGCGCACATAGCCGCTGCGGTGCGTCCCAAACAAAGGCTTGGCATCGGAAAGCTGCCCAAACCAGACGCGGGCCGGGGAAACCAACTGGTGCATGGCCAGGGATCCCCCCACCACCGTGGCCGGGATGGCCAAGAGATCCAGGTCGATCATGACCCGGTTGAGCACCCCCAGCGTCAGCAGCGACATCATCCCCAGGCCCATCTGAAATAAGCCTAGGCGAAACATGACGGGCAAAGGCAAGGGGGGTGCCGAAGGCTGAGACTCTGAAGAAATGGCCGTGGCCGCAGACACGTTGACCTCAGGATCCCGTTGGATGCTAGCCATGATTGACAAAGTTGGCAAAGGCGCTACAGCTTCTCATCGTAGCCCAGCCAACCCCGGATCCTGAAAAGAAGGAGAGGCCCCAACCCAATCCTGTCTGAGGGAACAAAGCTGAGCCTTAAATCTTTCCGCGCTGGGGTTTCTCTACTACACTGACAACTGACCTGGTGCCAAGCGAAACGAGCCTTCGGGCCGCGGCGCTCGGCAGTTGCAGCCCTTGCACAGACAACAAACCCAATCTCGATCTTGTTTGAGACCGAGAAGCAAATCCATAGACAACTTTCGCTCAAGTCGGCGAAGAATTTCCCCGGCAACCTTATGGCTGACGCAGTTCCAGTTCGTCGCTACGACCTGTTTGTGCAAGCCTCGCGGCTGCTGCAGCGCTATCGGCAGTTGACGCCGGAACTGCGTCCGGTGGGAGTGGAGGTGGCGCTGGCCATCCAGTACCATCGCGCCCAGGCCGGCTCGGGATCCCTTCTGCCGGCGGTGGGATCCCCCCATGGCCTGCCTCTGCAGCAGGTGGCCCAGCGCATTTGCGATCCCTTCTACAGCAAAGTCCACCCCCTGCTGCCCACCCTGCCGGAGACGGGGGAGCCCTTGGTGTGGCCCTTGTTCAACCAAGGGGAAAATGGCCTTGTCCAGCCCCTGGCGCCAAGCAAAGTGGGCGGCAAACTAGCAGAACGGCGCTGGCTCAAAGCTTGTAACAGCCAGGAGGGCATTGGTTGTCATGCCCTGGCAGCCCATCTGTGGCAGGACGAGCGTTTTCTGGCCGAAGACCGGGATCTGTGTCCCTTTCGCCTCTACGACGGGCGCTACCCCTTGAGCGTGGATCAAGGGCGGCAAACCTGCGGCTTCGACGATCACCCTTGTGGCTGGCAACCGGGGCATCCCAAAATGCTGCAGGTGGTGGGCAAGGGCAAGCAAGCGGAGATTTTGCTCCCCCACTGGACCGAGGACATGTGGGCCATGCTCATCCCGCCCCATCGCCCCCTGCCCATCTATCCTCTGCTGGTGCTGCTCTACTTTGGCCAGGAGACTCTGCAGAAGGGGCGGAGCAGCCTTTCGGTGGAGCAGTTTCGCCTGGATTTTCAGTTCAGCCACTCTCAACTCAAGCTGTTGTTCAACACCCACCCTGAGCACCCTCTCAATCGCCATCTGCTCGCTTTGGCAGCGCAACCAGAGGTGGAGTGGGGATCCGCCGAGCTGTTGCCCCAGATGCCGCCCCTTCTCCATCAACCTGCCGGGGGTAAGGTGGTCTTGGATCCGGATGAGCCGCCCCAGTTTCGCAGCAGTGGGATCCCTTCCTGTGCGGGGACAGACCCGCTGATGGCAGAGCGTCGCCGTCGGCGTCAGTTGGAGCGCAGCGAGCGCCACAACGAGATCTTGCACCACTTTCGCCGCTGGTTCCGCCTGGCCGGGCTGGAGGTGCGGGAAGACCAGCACACGTTTGACTTTCTGGCGGTGGCAGATGGAAACCTGCTTTTGGCCGAGGTGAAATTGCTACACCACAAAGATGCGGCAGAGGCGCTGCAGGAGGTGGTGGGGCAATTATTCTATTACGAGCGCTTTGCCCTCACCCCCTGGATCGAACAGGGCTTCTCCGTCCAGAAGGCGGCCGTTTTCGATGGCCCGCCCCCGGATCCCTACATTCGATTTCTGGAAGACCTGGGCATTGCCACCTACTGGATCAACGAACAGCAGATGATCGACGGGCCGGAAAGCTCGCTGCGTCTGCTGCGCCAGATGGAAGTGCGGGTGCGGCCGGATCCTGAGTTGGGAGATTAGCCTTTTTTTCGGCTCTAGCCTGACGGTCATTAGAGTCGTTTCAAGTAGCAATTCAAATAGCAATGAAATGTTTCTCTACGTCGTTATTTGGTACGCAACGCTGTCGCAAACGTGCCGGCAGCGCGGAGTGCGATCCCTAACTCCCCTCTCCCTTTGGGAGAGGGGCCGGGGGTGAGGGTGTCCCTTTGGGAGAGGGGCCGGGGGTGGTCGCGCTAGCGGCGCGGAGCGCTTGGGCTCGCCTTAGAGAGATGGGCTGGGGGTGAGGAACAACAGCAGGGATCAAGGGCTTGGGGAGGAGATCCCAACCTGAGCGCAAACCTGGCCCTGCCGATCGAACAGGGTTACCTGCACCGGCAGGGATCGAGCAGCATACTTTTGCACATAGGCTGTTGCCCGCTGGCGGATTTGTCGAGTCAACTCCTGCAGCACCGGCTCTGCCCAGCCCAGCTCCTTCAGATACTGCACCGCTGCCTCCACCGTCCTTAGCTCTAGCACCTGCCGCGCCTGTTCGGCTGTTCCCCCGCAGCGGATGAGGGCTGCCATCAAGATTTCCAGGCGGGCATCGGCCACATGGCTGGAAGTGGTGAAGATGCCCCCTGCCAGCTTGATCAGCTTGCCGTGGTAGCCGATCAAATGAACCGACTCCGCCCCCCGCAACCCTGCTTCCACCAGCAGCGGCCCGATCCAATTGGCCACCAGTAGAATCTCTTCCGCCGGGATCCCTTGCCTCAAGGCCACCTGCTGCCCATGGCTACCCACGCAAAAGGCCAGATGCCTGTGCTTTTCCAACTTCTGCTGCAATTCGCAGCGGGCCCGCTCCAGGCTCTCGGCGCCGGCAGAAGGCTCCACCTCCGCCCGTGTCCCCAAAAGAGCCAGTCCTTCCAGCACCCCAAACGCCGCATTGGAAGTCCGCTCCGCCAAGAGTTTTCCCTCCGGCAAGATGATGCGCACCCGCAGCCGATAACCCTCTGGGATCCCAGACAAAAGGTTGATCTCAAACAGGCGCCGGGCGTAGGCATAGATGGCCGGGCTGCCGTCGGCGTGCCGCCCCAGCCCCTCCCCCGCTTCCAGGAGCAAAGGGAGAGCGGTGGGATCCCGTTCCTCCAAGCTCACCCAGGCCCAGACCGGTGTGTTGCGGGTGAGATCCAGGTGAGGGCCGGGATCCGAGCGGGTAATGGCCAGAGCCGTGTTCTCCGACAAAGCTGCCACCTGCTCTACCGGGATCCTGACCCAGCCGGCAGCGGATCCCGCCTCAGGCTCCACCTGCACGGCAATGACAGGATGAGCGCCGTCCTGCTCCAAAGCGATCCCGATGAGACGGTGGAGAGCAGCCTTAGCAGCAGCCACCGCAAACACGGGCAAGGTATAGCCCTGTTGGGGAAAGGGGAGAACCGCATCCTGCATTTTTTGTCTGGAAATAGAGAGAAACCTGCTCTGGAAAAAACTTTGGAGAGAGCCTATCTCAATTGTGGCCGACGCCAACCAGCAGGACTGGCTTGCTAGGGCAAACTCCTGAAGCCGACGTTTAGTTCTCCAACTGCGTAATCGTTAAATGATCTAGGGGAAGAAGGGGAGAAGCGAGAACTTATCTCTTTCAATAAAAGTAAAGAGTCAAACTGGGGCAGCTATGAGCGAAGCAGTGCAGCACTATCTTGAGCGTCTGGAGTCGCAAATACAGGAGCTGAAAGCTGCCATCGAGCGGATGCCGGAGCAGGTGGCAGCTGCTCTTCTGGCAAAGCAGGAGGCTAAAAAAAATGTCCCCGCCCCCTCCCGCTATAGCGTTCTGATCTCAGACTTGGTGGAAGATGGCAGCCACAACTTCCTGTTGGATGATGAACCCACCGTGGTAAGCAGCCGCAGCATGGGACACGAGCTTGCCCCAGAAGCCCAAGTCCAGCGACTGAGTGCCCAATTAACCGCTGCCTACAACCGCATCGCCGCCCTAGAGGAGCAGCTCTTGGCTCAGCGCCTGCAGCACTAAACCAACACAAACTAAGACGTGAAAACTTTGCCAGGGCTTCAGCGAGAGGCGACAGAGGGCTTGCCTTTGCGCTGTACATCCTGCATCTGAAAGCCGTGCTTGCGCAGCTCCTGATCCAGCAGCAGCTCGTTTTCCACGTGATCCACAAACAGCACACCATTGAGGTGATCGATTTCGTGCTGGATCACCCGCGCCAGCAAATCGTCAGCTCGAATGGTGCGGGGCCGACCGGTTTCATCTTTAAACGAAACCACGATCCCTTCTGGGCGCATCACCTCGCAAAATACCCCCGGAATGCTCAGGCAGCCCTCCTGCCCGGCAACTGCTTCGCCAATATACTCGCGGATCTCCGGGTTGATCAGCACCAGCGGCGGCACCTCCGGCTTGTCGGGATGGGGATCCACCACAATCATGCGCTTGGGAATGCCCACCTGCGGAGCCGCCAGACCGATCCCATCCGAGCTGTACATGGTCTGCAGCATGTCGCGAGCAAGCTGGCGGATCTCATCGTTGACCTGGCTGACACGCTTGGCCGGCTGCCGCAGCACCTTGTCGCCCATGCGATAGATGCGCAGGGGCGGATGCTTGAGCTTCACTTTGGGGACAGAAAGAGTGGCCACCATCCGGCAGGTCTCTCAGAATAAACAACAGCAGACGTCCAGTCCAGACTTCCATTTTACATTCGGTTCATGCCGTGCCGAGGCGATTCGTCTGCCGCTCAGCCCCCCTCTCCCTCTGGGAGAGGGGCTGGGGGTGAGGGTAGCGGCGCGGAGCGCTTGGGCTCGGCAGTGTGTCAGGTCGAAAGACTGGCTCAGGCTCGTTTGCAATGACTACAACTCAGAGCTGCCGTCCCCAGCCTCTGGGGATCCCTGGCGGTCAATGGCTTGCTTGAAGCCCAAGGCCACCAAAATGTTGGAGAGGGTGAGAAAAGCCTCTGCCCCCCCATGCAAGGGATCCACGTTGGCCAGAGAAGTGCCGTAGTGAACCTGAGCGTACAGCCCTGCCGGGATGCTGATGGCCACAAAAAGGAGCAGCAGCCAAAACCCAGTCAGGGCCAGCCGCGGGATCCGGCGCAGCCGCGACAGGAAGAACAAAAAGACCAAGTAAGGAAACAAGGAGAGGGCAAACAAACTGTTCATCGCTCAGTCGGGCTCCCCCTCCCGTGAAGGTGCATCTGCTGCCTCAGCCCGCCAAATGTGGTAAGCAGCCCAGGCCAGCGTACAGTTGCCGATTAAAGTAAAACTGGCCTGGGCAGTTACCACCCAGTCCAAATTGGGGTCGTTGTCAAACCAGTGCCAGGTGATCGCGCACATCGCCCCCAGCAAAGCGGGCAGCATTGCCCAGCTCAAACTTCGCCACTCGGGCCGGCCCACCCGCCCCCCAAATTGCCACACAAGCACAATGGCAGCGCTCCACTCCAAGACACTGGCGATGTGAATCCACCAAGTGGGAAGCGAAAGGGCGTGCATCAGGCGCTGAGGGAATGACGCAGCAGTTGGCGGTAAGTGGCTTCCTGCAACAGCATTTGCTTGTGCAGTTTAACCAAGATGTCTTTGGCCTGCTCGTGGCTCATCCGAGAAACCAAGGTCTCGAAAGCCCGCTGGCGAAATTGCTGCTCCAAGGAGAGATCTAGCGTTTCGTCCATCATTATCACCTCAGGGTGCTCAGGTTTAGGGATCTGCAGAGGGTTGCAACAGCGCAGATCCGGCCAGGTAGTGCAAGCAATCTAATACACATCTTAACAAATTGCAACAACATGGCAAGGTGCGGGATCCCGGCGGTGCCTGAGTTTGGCTGAGGCGAGGGCAGAGGAATTCAACCCGGTGGCAGGGAGAGTACAGGCCTGTAAAGTTTGACAAAGGTAGATTTTGGACCAGGAAGCGGGAGGATTTTCCGGCAGGGATCCCTTTACATCCTTTCATGTTGTGCGATTCGGTAAGTCTCCATGATAGAAGTGAATTACCCTGGAGCCTGGTTGCCCCTCTTGCTGATTGGTGCCTTACTTTGCTTGAATTGCTATGACCATTTTTGTGGGAAACCTGAACTATAAAGCCTCAACAGAAGAACTAGCAGCTTTCTTCCAGCAGAGGTGGAACGTTAAGTCGGTTACAATCCCGATAGATCGGGAAACGGGTCAGACAAGAGGCTTCGCGTTTGTGGATCTGGCAACCGAGGCCGAGGAAGATGAAGCCATCGAGAGTGCTAACGGGCAGGAGTTCATGGGCCGGCCCTTGCGTTTGGATCGAGCCAGACCCCGCCGACAAGCTTGAGCCAAGATTCCTAGCTCTGGATCTGGGAGGCCAGGCAAGCAAAGGACTCGGCTCCGCTAACGCGAACGGCAAGGTTGATCCCAACAGATGAGAGGGCTTCAAAGACTCCAAGAGTATCCAAGATGGTGAGGCTGCTACATCTTTCGGACGTTCATCTGGGCAGCAGCCTTGCCCATGGTCACATCAACCCGGCCACTGGATTGAACACCCGTTTAGAAGATTTTGTGACTTCTTTGCGCCTGTGCATTGACCATGCGCTCAACCAAGCGGTGGATCTGGTGTTGTTCGGGGGTGATGCTTTTCCCGATGCAACACCACCCCCCCTCCACCAAGAGCTTTTTGCCCAACAATTTCGCCGCTTGGCCGATGCCGGGATCCCGACCGTCCTGTTGGTGGGCAACCACGACCAGTATGGGCAAGGGCAAGAGGGCAACAGCCTGGCCATCTACCGCGCTTTGGGGGTTGCAGGCTTTATCGTGGGAGACAGGCTGCAAACTCATCGGATCGCAACTCGCAGCGGCCCGGTGCAGGTGACGACTTTACCTTGGCTGAACCGCTCCGCTCTGCTCACGCAACAAGAGAGCTTGGGACTGGATGGGGAAATCCTCGCCCATCAGCTCCTGCAGCGTCTTCATCTGGCCCTAGAGGGGGAGGTCCGCACCCTGCAGCCGGGGATCCCGGCGATTTTGCTGGCTCACGTCATGGTAGAGACGGCCCGCTACGGAGCAGAACGGCATCTTTCGGTGGGTAAAGGATTTACGGTACCCCTCTCGCTGCTGGCGCGGCCTGCCTACCAATACGTTGCCCTAGGGCATGTGCACCGCCATCAGGTGCTGTGTCGGGATCCCTTGGTGATCTATCCCGGCAGTATTGAGCGGGTGGACTTTGGCGAGGAAAAAGAGGAAAAAGGTTGTGTGCTGGTCGAAGTCACCCCCACAGGTGCGAGCTACGAATTTTTGCCCTTGCCCACCCGCACCTTTCACACCATCCGCCTGGATCTGAGCGCCGATCCGCCCCAGCAGGTGCAGGCCAAACTGCTGGCCGCCATCGCCAAGGCGCCGGTGGCCGGCTCTATCCTGCGGTTGATCTACCGCCTACGCCCCGACCAGCTCGACTGCGTCGATGAGCGGGCTTTGCACAATGCTCTCGCCCCTGCCTTTAGCTATACCATCACTCCGGAAGTGATCGGCCCCGGCCGCATCCGTCTGCCGGGCTTGGATCCCAGCCGACTTGAGCCCCTGACGGCTCTGGAGCAGTATCTGGCCGACCGCAGCGATCTGGCCCCTTTGCACAACGAGTTGCTGGCCGCCGCCCGTCAGCTGCTGGCAGAAGCCGCGGATCCCTCACAGGACTGGGATCCCAATTGGGAGGAGCCTGCCCCGGCGCAAGAGGAGCAGTTGCCGTTGTTTTGAGGTGTTCCCTCTGTAAGGGCTCGCCGAGGCTGAAGATCCCAAGTCTCAGGTGATCTAAATCACTTCCAGATGGCAAGAAGCGACACAAACTGGGGATCGGGTTGAAGACGTTGGCAACGACGGCATCAGCTCACTCACAGGGAACTGCTCAGACTGGCAGACCTCACACTGCCAGTCTTTTTTTGGGTTTTGAGTTGGGGGGCTGTGCAGCTGCAGCGGGCTCGGTACGGTTCTCCCGTTGGACTTTTCTGGTTATTCCCAACAATAGGGTTTCCCCGCAAGGCCGACTGCACAGACTGTTTCTCTAGACCCAATTTTATTTTTATTGATAAAGCTAGTGCCTAGGTGCGGGATCCGCCGGTTACGGTATACTGCACGGGATGCAGCCCTTTTGCCGGCCAATCGCTGCAATGCCATCGGGATCCCTAACCAAAACTTTTTGCGATAGCCGGCAGATCCCGGCAGAGGGTTGCTATCCCTTGTATCTCAGTCTTTCGAGTAGCCTATGACTGCAACTTTTGTTCACACACCTTTGGCGCAAACCCTGCTGCCTCGCCCTTCCCGCGTTCGAGACTTGCTGCTGGTGGTGGGAGGCAGCTTATTTGTAGCGGCCCTGGCTCAGGTGCGGATCCCTTTGCCTTTCACGCCGGTACCGATTACCGGACAAACCTTTGGCGTGATGCTGGTGGGAGCAGGCTTTGGTGCCAGGCTGGGCTTTCTCGCCTTGCTGCTGTATCTGCTGGAGGGGCTTTTGGGATTGCCCTTCTTCAGCGGCGGCGGAGCTGGGCTCAAACACCTAGCCGGAGCGACGGGGGGCTACCTGCTAGCTTTTCCCCTGGCTGCTGGGCTGATGGGCTGGTTTGTGGAGCGCTGGGGGGTGGATCGCGACCCTTGGAAGATGGCGGCGGCTATGCTCTCCTGCTCGGCTTTGATCTACGTCCTGGGAGCCACCTGGCTGGGGGTATGGCTGAACGAGAATGTCGGCCCCACCTCTCTCTTGGCAGTGCTCAACAAAGGGGTCTTCCCTTTTATACCAGGAGACCTGGTGAAGTGCGGGCTGGCAGCAGCCCTGCTGCCCACCACCTGGCGCTGGGTTGGACGAGAAAGGCCGCCGGCAGACTCCTAACCCCCTGTACAAGAGCAGCAACTCAAAGCTCGCCCCAGCAGAACCGGAGGGTCTTGAGGTTAGCTTCACGCCAGAAAATCTAAAAAAAAGATAACGGCTGCGCGGATCTGACCTTTTTTCTGAGATTCTAAGAACTGTGCTCAATGCGGTGTTCAATACAGCTTGTTTATGGAGCCCTTCCTTATAGTGCTCTAGAGTTTTATAGGTCGCTGACTGGTCGCGACTAGGCCCCCTTGTGGGGCTTTTTACTTCTCGAGAGGTACCTTCTTCTCCAGCCACTGGGCCACTTGGTCTGCCAGATCAACTCCTTCCAATTGAGAGATCTCTCGAAGCATCGTCGGGCTGGTCACGTTCACTTCCGTTAGTCGTTCTCCGATAACATCGATCCCAACAAAATAGAGCTTCTCCTGCCTTAGCACCGGTGCCAAAGACCCGCAGAGAGCCCGTTCTTTTTCGGTAATCTTGGTTTTTTCTACCCGACCGCCGGCGGCCACATTGCCGCGAAAATCTCCCTCCCCAGGGATGCGATTGACGGCACCCAAAGGTTCTCCCTCTAGCAACAAGATGCGCTTATCTCCCATCGCTGCTGCTGGCAAATACTCTTGCACCATCACGGGTAGCTGGCCAAATTGAGTGCTCAGCTCGAGCAAAGAATTGAGGTTCAGATCCCCGGCACTGACCCGCAGGATCCCTTCCCCACCCTTGCCACCCAAGGGCTTGAGCACCGCCTGCCCCATCTCCTCGACGAATTGGCGCAGCAGGTGTTTGCTGCTGCTGACGCAGGTACGCGGGATCCACTCTTGGAATTGCAGGGCGTAGAGCTTTTCGTTGGCCGAGCGGATCCCAGCAGGATGATTGAGTACCAGCGTGCGGCTGGGGGAGAGGCGATCCAAAAGGTAAGTGGCATAGAGATAGGCCGTATCCACCGGCGGATCCTTGCGCATCCACACCGCCTGCATTTGGCTCAAGGGCAACAGCCGCCGTTCTTTGACCTCGTACCAGGGATCTGCTGCCGGATCCAAGGCAATTTCCTCAACGGCGGCCCAGGTTTCCCCTTGATCCCAGTAGAGATCGGCCAGTCCCAAGCAAAAGATGCGGTGTCCCCGTCTCTGCAGCGCCTCCATCAGAGCAACGCTGGTGTCATGGCCCACCTGCAACTGGGGCAACGGATCGACAATGAAAGCTACCTGCATGGAAGGTGGGGTTCACTAACGAAACGCTGCCCCGAGTATGCAACAAATCGGAGCCGATTGTTCCTTACCCGCAACCCAGCAGGACTGGCTTTATTAACATCCTCTTAACCTCGGCAAGCGGCGCAAACGTTAGCTTGATAGGTGGAATCCTTAGTTAGCCCTCAGTCCTCGGCTAGGTTGACCGAGTTTCTGTCCCAGCTTGTGAGGAACAACCCATCCGTGAGTGCTCCCCCTTCTCAACCCTCCGAGCCGGTTCGCATCGAAACCACGAGGGACTTGCTGGCAGCCCTGCGAGAAGGGCGCTCCCTGCTGGGTGCCAACCTCGAAGGCGCCTACCTTTCGCGGGGCCTGTTCGACCGCATCCAGATGCCCAAGGCCAACTTGACGCGGGCCAACCTGCGCTCGCTCAGCATGCAGCAGGCGGATCTGCGGCTGTGCAACTTCCGCCGTGCCGAGCTGGAGCGGGCCAATTTTGCCGCCTCCGATCTGCGGGGATCCAGCTTCAGTCAAGCCCTGGGAGACTACAGCAACTTCACCGCTGCCAAGCTGGACAAAAGCAGCTTTCAGGGGGGGCGCTTCAGCCATTCCATCTTTCGCGAGGCCAGCTTGGTGGCTGCCAACCTGGCGGGAGGAAACTTTTTTGCCGCCGACTTTTGCCAAGCCAACCTCTTTCGCTGCAACCTCTCCCAGGCCGTCCTGGCCAGTTGTCAGTTGCAACATGCCAACTTTGACCAAGCCCTCCTGGTGGGGGCCAACCTGCAAGAAGCTCAACTTGAAGGGGCCAGCTTTGTCGGCGCCGACTTCACCGACGCCAAGCTCTCGGACGAAATGCGCAAACTCTTAATCGAGCGGGCCAGCGGCACCAACGAGCTGACCCAACGGGACACCCTCAACACGCTGCTGGCAGGTTTACAGCCCAAGTCGCGTAAGCTATTCGGGTTGCTGTGAGGGCTGGATCCGGCAAGCACAAGGGGGTCGAAAGCTCAAAAGCGGTTGAGGTCGATCCCGGCCTCGCGGGCCATGGCCCCTACTCCCTTAGCCTTGAGGGTCTTCAGGGCTCTGGTGGAAAGGCGCAAACGCACAAACCGCTTACCTTCTTCCCACCAGATGCGCTTCCACTGCAAGTTGACTTCCTGCAGGCGCTTAGTGCGCCGGTGGGAGTGGGAGATGGCAAAAGCGTTGTTGCGCTTCTTGTTGGTGAGTTGGCAGCGACGTGCCATGGGAGCAGAGTAAACTCAGCTCTGTTATCGTAAAGCATCTTTTTGCTGGGCAGCAAGCTGCAGTTGAGTTTGCAACTGGGCTAGCTCTGCTTTCAGGCGATCAAAGGTTTGTTGGCAGTGGTTAACGCTTCTCAGGGGCAGCTCTTCATTTTTGGCGATACAGGTTACCTGTACAGAGCCGTCGGCGGCTTGACGGGTGCGATCCACAAACACTTCCACGGTTACCAGCTTGGTGTAGGGATTCTTTCCGGGGGGCTCACCGGCTACCCAGTAATCAGAGCTGTTGTGGAGGACATTGAGTTGGCAGCGCTCCAAGATGGCGCGAATCGACTCGCCTAGCTGCTCGGCTGAGCCCACAAGCTGGGTAACGCAAGAGTATCGAGCCATAGGAGAAGCAAGTCACCACGGTTATCCTACCATCAAGTTTTCGGCTCCTGCAGCCAAAGGCGGGCGAGCAAAATTGCGCTCAAGAGTACTCTGTACCGGCTCGGCCAACCCTGCTGCGAGGAAGTGAATTGCGTTAAAACATGAAGAACGCTGCCTGGCTTTTTCCCCAGGAGAGTTGCCATGTCTAGGGTCTCCTGTTTAGCCCGTTCTCTCTTGCTGCTGGGATCCCTTGCTCTGGGTTGGATAGGCCTGTCTTCTGCCCAAGCGCAGCCCTTTCAAGCGGGCGATCTGGATGGGGATGGTCGTTTGACAGTGCAGGATCTCAACCTGTTGGGGGCCTATTTGCGGGGAGAACGGGAGTTGACCGACGACCCGATCCGGGCTGCCGATGTCGATCAGGATGGGCGGATTACAGAAGCCGATTGGCAGGTGTTGCAGCAGCGCATTCAGGCGGCCACAGATGCACCCACCGGACAGGTGCAGTTGGATTCTGCCTACTCTGGCCAGGTGGTGGATCGCCTGACAGGCCAGCCTTTGGCCGGGGTGGAGGTGGCCATTCCAGGGGCAGGGATCGCGGTGCGCACCGATGCTCAGGGGCGGTTTCGCCTGCCGGGGCCGCTGCCGGCAGAAGAAATTTTGGTGGCGCGGCTGGAGAACTATCTGCCCTATTCCCAGAGCACAGGCAACAGACAGACGGGGGGGGATCGGCCCTGGCAGTTGCAGTTGGAGCGCTGGGATCCCAACACGACTTTGGTGCTGGAGGCCAATGTCATCCGCCTGGGCGATAACCAATATTCTCCAGAGTCGGCGGCTGCCGGCCAATTTCTCGGCCCTGCCCAAGAGGTGGAGATGACCCGCTCCTTCACTTTGGAACGCCTGCCGCCTCGCCCACCGGTTTTGCGGATTGGATCCCTGATTGGGTTGGATACTGCCGCTGCCTATCGGGCCGGCCAGTCCCGCATCCCCGGCGCCAATATGTCTCCCATGCGAGTGCTTTTAAACGGGGTGGAGGTGGAGCAGATCCAGTTGGGAGGAGACGGCCTGCGCATCCCTCTGCCACTGCCGCATCTGCGCCTGGGCCTGAATACCGTGACGCTGCGCACCGGCAAAACCCTGATTCAGCCCAGCAGGGTTACCCGTGGTCCCCAAGTGCCGATCAGCATTCCCCTTTTCGGCGGATCTCTGCATATCTCGGTGCCGGTGGGGGGTGATACGGTCGTGCAGCCTGGCGGAGCCTGGGTGGATTATGACGATGTGCAGTTGGCCAACGTAACCATTGAGATCCCCAACTGACCCCGCTCCCTTCATGTTCGCGCCGCTCCAGATTGGGCAAGCCACGGGGCTGGTCGGCAAAAAGGAGCGCCTTCTGTCTGCCCTCAATACTGGAGTTGCCCACTTGTCCGGCCAGCAATGGGAAGCTCCCTCTTCCAACAGCAGACATACTGCAGTCGTTGAATTGCTGCTCCTCAATGCCTCCGTGAGTGCTGGGCATCCCGCTCTTCAAGAAGGATCCCTGAGGTGAGCGCAATCCAATCTCGGCAACCATCAGACCCATTCACCCAAACCGAGGAGAGCTGACTATGAGCATGGGTAGGACTTCTACCTTCTCCCTAACCTGGCTGTGGACGGGATCCCTGGCTTTGGGGGTGACAGCCTTAGTAACCCGCCAGGTCGTCTGGGGTCTCTTGCCTGTGGCTGCGGCTTACCCGGCCATCCGCCGCCGCGAAGAACAGCTTTGCCAAGTGTTGGGGCAGAGCTGGCAGCAGCAGGAACAGATGGCGACCCAACTGGGGGCGATACAGGCGCGCATCGACGCTCTCGAAGCTCGGCCTACGTCACATTTATCGGTGCGGCAGCAACTGGCTCCCACCACGCAGGCCATTCAACAGATCCAGCGGCGGCTCAAAGCTGTAGAACTGCGGCTCAATGCTCTGCCCCAGGCGACTCCTGAGGAACTGGAGTCGATGCGGGCGCAATTGCAACGTCTGCAGCAGCAGGTGGAGTCCCAGCCAGCCCTCCCTTCCCCGCGCAAAGCTTTGGGGGTGTTTATTGACGGCGCTAACCTGCACGCCAGCGCCCAGCAATCGGGATCCCCTCTCGACTACCCCGGACTGTTGAGCTGGCTGGGCCAGGGCCGAACCGAGATGGAGGTGCATTTCTACAGCGGTACAGATCCGCACAACCTCGGCCAGCGCCGTTTTCTGGCAGAGCTGAGAAAGCTGGGCTACCGGGTGGTCACCAAGCCGGTCGTCACCCGTGCCGACGGCAGCCGCAAGGCCAATCTGGATGGGGAGCTGATCGTGGATTTAATGACCCTGTATTCCCGCTACGAGACGGTGCTGCTGCTGAGCGGTGATGGGGATTTCGCGCCAGCCCTCCGGCACATCCGCAGCCAAGGCTGCCGGCTGGAGGTAGCCGCCTACCGGCCCAGCACACACCCGGAGCTGATTCGCCTGGCGGATCGCTTTGTCGATCTCTGTGCCTGGCAAGGGACAGGGATCCCGGTGCCCCTACCGGCAAAACAGACGGCGGCCAGCGGCTGAACCCCTGCGGTTCCGGCCAGTTGCCCCCATAATCAAATCAACAACCAACAGCAGACCATTCCTGACCCATCCCCTCAACTTCCAACCTCGATGGAGAGATACCCATGTCCACCCAGTTGACGCCGCGGTTTGCCGAGGCCATGCGCTACGCCCACCGCTGGCACGCTGCTCAAACCCGCAAGGGAACAGGGATCCCCTACCTCAGCCACCTGCTGGCGGTGGCGTCCATCGCCCTGGAGCACGGCGCCGACGAAGATGAGGCCATTGCCGCCCTGCTCCACGACAGCCTGGAGGATGGCCCCCGCTACAGCGGCGAGCCGCGGGCCCAGATCGAACGGGAGTTGCGGGAGCACTTTGGAGAACGGGTGCTGCAGATCATCCTGGGATGCACAGACACCGACAGCGATAGCTCCCTGGGCGAGCCCAAAGAAAACTGGAAAGAGCGCAAAGTGGCCTATCTCAAGCACTTGGAAAGCGCAGATGCCTCGGTCTTGCTGGTGGCCGCCGCCGACAAGCTGCACAACGTCCGCTGCATCCTGCGAGACTTTCGCCAACTGGGCGATCGGCTCTGGGAGCGCTTCTCCGGCGGCAAAGAGGGATCCCTGTGGTACTACCGGTCGCTGGCGGAGATCCTGGGGCGACGGCTGCCTTCTAGGCTGGCGGCGGAGCTCCAAGAGCTGGTGGCCGAGTTGCAACGGGCAGCCGGGTCAGAGCCGGCAACCGCTTGACAGAGACGACCAGGGCTGAAGAAAATGCTGGGGGCAGCCTTCTTTTTCGCACTCTTCAGGTCACCTGTCTATGGTTCTCGCTGTTGGCACCATTGCTCCAGGGTTCAACACCACCGACACCCACGGCAACCAAGTTTCTCTGGCCGATTTTACCGGGAAAACCGTTGTCCTCTACTTTTACCCCAAAGACGACACCCCCGGCTGCACCAAAGAGGCCTGCGGGTTCCGCGACACCTACGCCGATTACCAGAGCAAAGACGTGGTGGTGTTGGGGGTGAGCATGGACGACCAGGCCTCTCACCAAAAGTTTGCCGAAAAGTACAACTTGCCCTTCCCTCTACTGGTCGATACCAGTGGGGTGATCGCCCGCGCCTACGATGTGGATGGGGGCGGTTACGCCAAGCGGGTGACCTACGTCATTGATGGCGAGGGCAAAATTGCCAAGGTCTATCAGAACATCAACACCGAAACCCATGCCCGCGATATCTTGGCGGACTTGGGCCTGTAAAATCTTTTCGGTTCTTCTCTGAGAGCCCGGCCCTTGCGCATGAACGACGACATTCCGGTTGCGCGTCGCCAGTCCACTTCGGTGGAAAAAGCGCAAGGTTCGGCGGCTACCTTGAGGTTGCGCCTGGGCTTGGGGCTGGTAGTGGTTGGGTTGGTGCTCTTGGCGGGTTGGGGGATAGATCAGTTACCCGGATCCCGGCAAGCAGCAGATCCCCCAGTTCTGGAAGAAGCCAGTCAGCCCCCTCTGGCGCAGCCAACTGAGCAGAATGGACGGGTCTCGCTGCTGGGGCACTATGCCTATGCCGAGGCCCCCGCAGATAGCCTACGGGTGGTGGGCAGCTACCACGGTCGAGAGGTGCGCCTGCGCCAGGCGGCTGCCGAGAGCTACCTGCGCATGAGCGCAGCAGCCCAAGCCGACGGGATCCGCCTCGTCCCTATCTCTGGGTTTCGCTCGATAGCGGAGCAGGAGTTTTTGTTTTTTCAACTGGCCCAATCGCGGGCTTTGCGACCGGAAGAACGGGCGGCGCTCAGCGCTCCCCCCGGCTACAGCGAGCATCACACGGGCTATGCCATCGACATTGGCGATGCCCGGTTTCCCCAATGGGACACGCAAGAAGCCTTTGAGACCACCCCTGCCTTCCGGTGGCTGGAGAAGAATGCCGCTCGTTTTGGCTTTGAGCTGTCCTTTCCCCGCGGCAACCCACAGGGGGTGAGTTACGAACCCTGGCACTGGCGCTTTGTGGGCGACCGCCACAGCCTGGAGACCTTCTACAAGCGCTAACAACTCCCCTCTCCCTCCGGGAGAGGGGACGGGGGTGAGGGCTGACTTCCTTCGGGAGAGGGGACGGGGGTGAGGGCCCAAAAAGCGGATGACGCGATTCGAACGCGCGACCGTCTCGTTGGCAACGAGAAGCTCTACCACTGAGCTACATCCGCATCAGGAAGTTTATGATGGCAAGTTTTGCGGTCGTTTGTCAAGCCAGGGATCCCTGTTCCAGAATGAGAGGAGTTCATCTTTCTTTGCAGTTGCGTCAGCCCTTGGCGGGGCTCAGTTGAGGGGATCACGATGCGGGTAGCCATTATCGGAGCAGGGTTGGCCGGCTTGGTCACGGGGGTCGATTTGGCGGAAGCGGGGCACCAGGTGCAGATCTACGAGGCGCGGCCCTTTGTGGGCGGCAAGGTGGGCTCCTGGCAGGATGCCGAGGGCAACCACATCGAGATGGGCCTCCATGTTTTTTTCTGCAACTACAGCAACTTGTTTGCCCTGATGAAAAAGGTGGGGGCCTACGAGAACCTGTTGCCCAAGCAGCACCTCCACACCTTTGTCAACCGCGGCGGGCATACGGGCAGCCTTGATTTTCGCTTTCCCCTGGGAGCGCCCTTCAACGGCCTCAAGGCCTTCTTCACGACAGAGCAGCTCTCCTGGGCCGATAAACTGCGCAACGCCCTGGCACTGGGCACCAGCCCTCTGATTCGTGGCCTGCTGGATTACGAAGGAGCAATGCGGCAGATTCGCGCCTTGGATCGGATGAGCTTTGCCGATTGGTTCCGCCGCCACGGCGGATCCGAGGCCAGCCTGAAGCGGATGTGGAACCCGATTGCCTATGCCCTGGGCTTCATTGATACGGAGCAGATTTCCGCCCGCTGTATGCTGACCATTTTTCAGATGTTTGCCAGCAAAACAGATGCCTCCAAGCTCAACCTCCTCAAGGGATCCCCGGACAATTACCTCACCCAGCCCATCGTCCGCTACCTGCAAGCCCGCGGCGGCCAGGTTCATACCCGCCGGGGAGTCAGCCGCATCGAAGTCAGCGACTCTCCTCCCCACGCGGTAACCGGCCTGGTCTTGGCCAATGGCGAGCGGGTGGAAGCAGATGTGTATGTGTGTGCAACGGCGGTGGAAGGGGCCAAACGGCTGATCCCACAGGTGTGGCGGCAGTGGCCCCAGTTCGACAACCTCTACAAGCTGGAATCCGTACCTGTGGCAACGGTGCAATTGCGCTTCGATGGCTGGGTGACGGAGCTGAAGGGCCGGGCCAGACGCGCCGCCGACCACCCGCAGCCGCTTGGCATCGACAACCTCCTCTACACCGCCGATGCCGATTTCTCCTGCTTCGCCGACCTGGCCCTCACCAGCCCCGCCGATTACTACAAGCCCGGCCAGGGATCCCTGCTGCAATGCGTGCTCACGCCGGGGGATCCCTTCATCTCCATGCCCAACGAGCAGATTGCCCAGCACGTGCTGCACCAAGTGCACGAGCTCTTCCCCTCGTCGCGGCAACTGAACCTGACCTGGTACAGCGTGGTCAAGCTGGCCCACTCCCTCTATCGAGAGGCGCCGGGCATGGATCCCTATCGCCCGCAGCAGAAGACCCCTGTGCCCAACTTCTTCTTTGCCGGCAGCTACACCGCCCAAGACTACATCGACAGCATGGAAGGGGCTACCCTCTCCGGTCACCTGGCCGCCCAGGCCATTCTGTCTGCCCACAGGGATCCCTGACATGAGGACACTCCTCTCTCCCTGGTGGGAGAGGGGCTGGGGGTGAGGGCAACATAGCAGTGGGGAGTTGGAACAAGCTTCTGCCAGCAGTTCTAGAAGCCTGCAGTCTATGGCTCGACTGGAAGATCTCAACCCCGGTGCAAGGGTCAGAGGGATCCTGCCAAACCAAGCCGTTGTCATCGTCAACGTGAAATGGCACGGCAGCAGTGCCATCGAGGTCATCTACAAAGACATCCAGGGGCAGCCCCACGCAGAGCTGCTGTTTCGCAACCAAGAGCCAACTTTGGAAGTTGTTCAGGAGGGATCCCTTTGCAACTTCGAGGGAGAGGGTGCTCTCTTCCGGTTGGTTTCCGAAGCGCATCGCATTCGGCTGGCTCATCTTTTCGATCCCCTCCTAGCTGTCCACACCTCTCTGGTAGAGCCTCTGCCCCATCAAATCAGTGCCGTCTACGAGGAAATGCTGCCGCGGCAGCCGCTGCGGTTTTTGCTGGCCGACGATCCAGGGGCTGGCAAAACCATCATGGCAGGGCTGTTGATTCGGGAGCTGCTGATTCGCGGTGACCTGCACCGCTGTCTCATTGTCTGCCCCGGCAGTCTGACCCTGCAGTGGCAAGAGGAGATGGTGCAAAAGTTCCATTTGCCCTTTGAAATTTTGACCAACGATCGTCTTGAAGCAGCTCGAACAGGGAATCCATTTCAGGAGATTCCGCTGCTCATTGCCCGGCTAGATAAGCTTAGCCGAGATGAAGCCCTACAATATAAACTTAAGCAAGCCGATTGGGACTTGGTCGTTGTCGATGAGGCCCACAAACTTTCGGCATCCTTCTTTGGCGGAGAAATCAAAGAAACCAAGCGCTACAAGCTGGGTAAATTGCTCTCTCAGCTAACGCGCCACTTTTTGCTGATGACAGCCACTCCCCACAATGGCAAAGAAGCAGACTTTCAGCTTTTTTTGGCCTTGTTGGACGGAGATCGCTTTGAGGGAAAATTTCGAGATGGAGCTCACACCTGCGACGTCTCGGATCTCATGCGGCGATTGGTGAAAGAAGACTTGGTTAAGTTTGACGGCAAGCCGCTTTTTCCAGAGCGAAGGGCTTACACCGTCCAGTATGCCTTATCTGATCTGGAAGCCAAGCTTTATCAGGAAGTTACCGATTACGTACGAGAAGAGTTTAACAATGTAGATGCCTTGGACAACGATGGTCGCAAGAGAACTGTTGGTTTTGCCCTGACCATCCTACAGCGTCGGCTAGCCTCTTCTCCAGAAGCGATTTACCAATCCTTGCGGCGACGGCGACAGAGGCTGGAGCAGCGGCTTAGGGAAGAACAATTACGGAGTCGAGGAACGAGAAATATTACTGTCACTATTCCCCCGCTTGATGCGGAAGGTTGGGAGGAAGACTTTGAAGACTACACCGCTGACGAGCTGGAAAAACAAGAAGAAGAGTTGGTAGATCAAGCAACTGCCGCTCGCACCATTGTCCAGCTTAAGGCAGAGATTCAGCGGCTTCAGGATCTAGAAAAGCTGGCTGAACGGGTGCGACGCAGTGGTCAGGATCGCAAGTGGGAAGAATTGTCCAAGCTGTTGCAAAATCAAGGGGAAATGTTCGACGCCGGTGGACATCGGCGCAAGCTGGTGATCTTCACCGAACACCGGGATACCCTTGAGTACCTGGCCGACCGCGTGAGAACTCTGCTGGGGCAGTCAGAAGCAGTGGTTACTCTTCACGGCAGCATGGGTCGGGAGGAGCGCAAGAAGGCTGAAGAGGTTTTTAAGCAGGATCCGGCTGTGCAAATCTTGATTGCCACCGACGCCGCCGGGGAGGGGATCAACCTGCAGCGAGCCCATCTAATGGTTAACTACGACTTGCCCTGGAATCCCAATCGCTTGGAGCAACGGTTTGGGCGAATCCACCGCATTGGGCAAACTGAAGTCTGCCACCTATGGAATTTGGTGGCTGCAGAAACTCGCGAGGGGGATGTCTACCTGGCTTTATTGAAGAAGCTGGAGAGCGAGCAAAAAGCCCTAGGGGGCAAGGTCTTTGACGTGCTGGGCAAGGCTATTGATGGGAAGGAATTGCGAGAGCTGCTCATTGAGGCCATTCGCTATGGTGATGATCCAGAGGTGAGAGCTCGGCTAAACCAGAAGGTGGCAGATTACCTAGATCGAGAACGGCTGAGAAAGCTCCTGGAGGAACGGGCTCTGGCCCACGACTCCATGGACATCACCAAGGTGCAACAGATTCGATTAGAGATGCAGCGAGCTGAAGCCCGGAAGCTCCAGCCTCATTTTATTGCTTCCTTTTTCCTAGAGGCCTTTCAACACTTAGGGGGCACTGTGCAAAAGCGAGAATCCAAACGCTACGAAATTACCCACGTGCCGGCAGACATTCGCAATCGGGATCGCCAGATTGGCTTGGGCGCGCCTATTCTCAGAAAATACGAACGGATTACCTTTGATAAAAGCCTAGTTAGCGTTCCCGGAAAACCTTTGGCAGAGTTTGTCTGCCCTGGCCACCCTCTTCTGGAAGCCACCATCGATCTTATTCTGGAACGATACAGAGACTTACTTAGACAGGGATCCGTCCTTGTCGATGAAAGGGATCCCACCGAGACGCCGCGGGTTTTGGTGTACCTGGAGCACGCTATCCAGGATGGGCGGACTGATCGCAATGGCCAGCGGCGAGTCATTTCCCGCCGTATGCAATATGCGGAAATCCTGGCCTCTCCCATAGGGCGGGATGGCCCTCACCCCCCAACCCCCTCTCCCATGGGGCGGGATGGCCCTCACCCCCCAGCCCCCTCTCCCTCAGGGAGAGGGGGAGATGGTAATGAGGAGTTCAGGATAAGGAGTGCCGGCTATGCTCCCTACTTGGACTATCGACCCCTAACTGCTGAAGAGCAGGCTCTTCTGAAAGCCCAAGCCAGCTCTTATCTTCCCAGCTTCTCTTCTGCGAAGCTAGAAGGGCAGGTCACCACCTACGCCATTGAACACCTTGTTCCTCAGCATTTTCAGGAGGTCAAGGCTCAGCGGGAAGAACTCATCAACAAAACAGAGCGGGCTGTAAAGGATCGTCTCACCCGAGAAATCAACTACTGGGATCACCGGGCGGCCCAGTTACGGCTAGAGGAGCAGGCGGGCAAGCTCAATGCCAAGCTCAACTCTGCCAAGGCCCGGCAGCGGGCCGATGAATTGGCCGATCGGCTTCGCAAGCGGCTGGCGGAACTTGATCAGGAGCGCCAGCTATCCTCCTCGCCGCCGGTGGTGGTGGGGAAGGCGCTGGTGATCCCTGTGGGGTTGCTGCAGCGGCTGCAAGGCAAGCGGGAGTCCACTCCTGCCACCTTTGCCCGCGAAACCCAGCGTGTGGAGCAGGCGGCCATGGCCGCTGTCATGGCCATCGAGCAGGCGTTGGGATATGAGCCCCGCGATGTGAGTGCCGAAAACCTGGGCTATGACATCGAATCCAGAGGCAGGGAGGGCCTGCGCTTTATCGAGGTCAAGGGCAGGGTTGAAGGAGCAGAAACGGTAACGGTAACGAAAAATGAAATTCTGACAGCTTTGAATAAGCCCGACAGCTACATCCTTGCCCTGGTTCAGGTGCCGGCGGATCGGGATTTTCCAGAAGGGGATGTCTTCAGGGTCAAAACTCCTGCAGGCACTTACACAGTGGCGGGGGAAGGCTGTGAGGTGCGCTACGTAAGAAGGCCTTTCAAGCGGGAGCCAGATTTTGCTGCCAGTAGCGTCAACTACAAGTGGAAGGAGCTCTGGCAGCAGGGATCCGATCCCCGGCTGCAGAGCTAGCCAATCTGGGGCCAAGGGATCCGCCTGCAGCGAGTAGAGTATATTTTGCCCCCTGTTTTCGCCTCCTTGGCCTTGGCTCCTTATGTCCCGCCGCAAGAAGCTCATCGAAGTTGCCCTGCCCCTGGAAGCCATCAACTTAGAATCTGCCCGCGAGAAGTCCATCCGCCACGGCCACCCCAGCACCCTACATCTCTGGTGGGCACGCCGGCCCCTGGCGGCTTGTCGGGCGGTTCTGTGGGCTTCTTTGGTGGATGATCCCAGCAGTTGGCCAGACAGGTTCCCCACCGAGGCCGACCAAGAGCGGGAGCGACAGCGGCTGTTGGACATTCTGGCCCGCATCGAAGTTCAAAAAGACAAGGACGGCAAAACCAAGCAAGTGGTGCGGGGCCTGGTTTCTTGGGACGATGTGAACGATCCCAACTCAGGAGTTTTGGAGGCGGCCCAGCGGGAGATTGCCCGCTGTTTGGCCTGGGATCGCGGTGAGGATCCGCCCACGGATCCCCAGGCTGTCAGGGAGTACATTGCCAAGCACGCGCCGCCGGTTTACGACCCCTTTGCCGGGGGGGGATCAATTCCCTTGGAGGCGCAGCGGTTGGGGCTCAAGGCTTATGCCAGTGACTTGAATCCGGTGGCTGTTCTCATCAACAAGGCTCTGATCGAAATTCCGCCGCTATTTAAGGACAAGCCGCCGATTAACCTCCAGGATCGCCCTCACCCCCCAGCCCCCTCTCCCATAGGGCGAGATGGCCCTCACCCCCCAACCCCCTCTCCCATAGGGCGAGGGGGAGTTTGCGGTTTGAATCGGTGGTATGGGGCGCAAGGATTAGCGGCAGATGTGCGCTACTACGGACAATGGATGCGGGATGAGGCTTTTAAGCGGATCGGGCATTTGTATCCGAAGATTGCCCTCACCCCCCAGCCCCCTCTCCTATGGGGAGAGGGGGAGAAGACTCAAAACCCTCTCCCTCTGGGAGAGGGCAGGGTGAGGGATCCATCTGTAGTCCACTTAGCACAAGGTCAGTTGCCCAATGGCGATGTTGCCCTCACCCCCCAGCCCCCTCTCCTATGGGGCGGGATGGCCCTCACCCCCCAGCCCCCTCTCCCGCAGGGAGAGGGGGAGTTGGAGAAATGGGAAGTTCCTCCAGCAATTCAGAAGAAAATGCAGGAGGTAGCTCGACAACTGCGGCGGCAATCTACACCTTCTGAGGCGATTTTGTGGGAAGCGTTGCGTAATCGCCAGTTGGAGGGGCGTAAGTTTCGGCGACAGCACCCGATCGGCACATTCGTGGTCGATTTTTTCTGCAAGGAAGAGGCTTTGATTGTAGAGGTCGATGGGCCAATCCACGAGCATCAAAAAGATTTGGATCGCCAACGGCAGGAACTGCTAGAAAGCCTGGGACTGCGCTTTGTGCGCCTGAGTAGCCACTTGGTAGAAACCAATCTCCCCGTAGCCTTGGATCGAATCCGCGCCGCCTTCCGCCCCCTTCCCCCCACGCCCCCCCGGGGAGGGGGGCGGTGTCTTATTAAAAAATGAGCCTGCCGACACAAATGATATTTTTTATTATGGTGGGGGGGGGGAAATGTAA